>JBIIFP010000059.1:0-7282 GCA_044237205.1 Pontimonas sp.
GTCGAGTAGTGAATGTTTCACGCGATGGTGTGGCAGAAGTCGACAAGATGCCAAGCCTCACGTCCATCAATGACCTGTTCGAAGCAATGAACGAGTCTGGCATCATGGTCCGCTTTGAAGAAAGCGGGACATCCTTTGCCATTGCACCCAGTGCTGAGCTTGCAATTTTTAGAATCCTCCAGGAGGGCCTCAATAACTCCCGGGCCCACGGTGGACCTGGTACCACGGTCAAGGTCTCGATGTCGTGGACCGCACAAGGTCTTCACCTGCGAATCGACGACGATGGGATCCGCGCCCAGCGTCGCTTCCAATCAGATGCGACTTACACGATTGCCGATGACAAAGCAGCGTTGGTCGAGATTCTCTCCGGCCGGGGTATGCGCGAGATGAAAACTCGCACCGAGACTTTCGGGGGTGTTTTCTCCGCGCACCGTGTGCCAGGCGTTGGCTTCAGTGTCTCTGCTGCGTTCCCCACACTGCGCTTCCACAACGGCGTCCACGGTGTCGACACTCGGGGGCCAGAAGCCGGCGAGTCGGCTGTTGGCTAAAGAGTTCGACGCGTCGCATCTTCGCAGGGCGCGGTCCCAGGGAATTCAAGTCGGCCTGGCCGTATCCCTCTATGGCATCTCGTTTGGCGCCCTTGCCGTGGTGTTGGGATTTAGCGTCCCACAGACTGCGGTGCTGAGCTTGTTCATGTTCTCGGGCGCATCGCAGTTCGCCTTCATCGGCATCATTGCCTCGGGGGGCGTTGCTGCGGCTGGAGCGGCAATTGCCTCTGCTGGCTTGCTCGGAGTGCGCAACGGCCTCTATGCGCTTCGTATGTCGCCTCTGGTGGGTGCGGGCTTCTGGAAGCGCGCTGCGGCCGCCCAGTTGACCATAGACGAGAGTACTGCCGTGGCGATCGCGCAGACTGATGCTCGTGCTGCCAGGCACGGCTTTTGGACGACGGGTCTTGTCATCTATGTCGGGTGGAATCTCGCTACTTTGGTCGGCGCGCTGGCGGGAAACGCGATCGGTGATGTTCGAGCGTGGGGTCTCGATGCGGTGGCCGCTGCAGCGTTCCTGGCGCTGCTGTGGCCAAGGCTTACAGCACGCGAACCGATTGCGGTTGCGTTTGTTGCAGCTGTAGTGACGATGCTCTTGATTCCCGTTGTTCCGGCGGGGATTCCCGTGTTGGTCGTTGCGGTGGTGTCCATTGGTGTTGCGATCTATCGACACCGTGTCGCCCCGCACGCTCCCGATCGCACCGAGAGGGTATGAGATGACGCTGTGGATTGCGGTGATTGGCGCTTCACTGGTCGTGTGGGGATTGAAAACCGCTGGGTATGTAGTTCCTCAGAGATTCGTGGAGAGTGCGGTGATGTCCAGGATTGCCGCGGTCGTGACCGTGGCCTTGCTGGCCTCTCTGGTGGTATCCCAGACTCTGCAGAGCGATGCTGGCGTTGGGGTTGACGCCAGGGTGCCAGCGCTGGGAGTTGCTGCGGTGTTACTGTGCTGCCGCGCACCATTTCTGGTGGTTCTGCTGGTGGCGGGGTTTGTCGCCGCCGGCCTACGCTTCTTCGGCATCCTCGCCTGAGCCCTCAAAGTCGTCCCGCCCGGGCAGCCAGGAGAGGCCAGGCCTCGCCCAGCCCTCTTCCTTGATTTCTCTGCGCGCTCTCAAGATGGTCCGCCAGGGGAGCCGGTCGATATAGAGAGTGCCCTTCAGGTGGTCGAACTCGTGCTGAAAAATACGGGCAAGCCAGCCGGTGGCACTGATGTCTAGGTCCTCATTCTCGAGTGTCTTTCCTCGCAGCACGACAGCGTCTGATCGACACAGCGCGAAGCGGAAATCTGGAACAGAAAGACACCCCTCGAGGTCCGCTTCTGCATCCGGCTTGCCTCGGGGAATTCGGGCTGTGGTGAGGGTCGGGTTGATGACGACTCCTTCGTGAAGGACGTCGTCATCGTCGCTCCACTCCCAGACGAAAACCTTGAGTCCAACGCCGATTTGTGGCGCAGCGAGCCCCACCCCGGGGGCGGCTCGCATGGTCTCCACCATGTCGGCTACCAGTGTCCTCAGGTGTGAATCCCAGACCACGACGTCCTGTGCTGGGGTGTGAAGAACGGGGTCGCCGGTGATGCGGATGGGGCGAACCGTCATGGCTCCAGCGTAGTTGAGGGTTTGGCCTCATCTGGCTTGTTGGGGGCCTCTCCGGTGTGACTATGATTGCTTCAGCACTCCATCGCCGGGGACTCCGTAGCGATGGCCCTCCGGCGGAAGAGCGATGATGACCAAACGCCCCTGGCTAGCCCATTACCCCAGCAACGTCGAGCACGAGCTTCAGAAACTGCCCTTCGATCACCTTCCGGCGCTGGTCAGTGCGGCCAGTGCTCAGTGGGGAAAGAAGACTGCCTTCACCCAGGTGATGCCAAACGGGATGAATGCTTCGCTGAGCTACCAGCAGATCGAGTCGCTCTCGGATGACTTTGCTTCCTACTTGCGCGAGGAGCTCGGTTTATCCCAGGGTGACCGCGTTGCGGTTCAAATGCCCAACTGTCTGGCGTATCCGATTGTGGCCTTCGGTGTTTTCAAAGCTGGCTGCGTCCTGGTGAACACCAACCCGCTGTATACGGCCTCGGAAATGGTCCACCAGTTCTCGGATTCTGGAGCGACCACACTCGTCGTTATTGACATGTTTGCCGATCGCTTACCCGAGGTTTTGGGTAAGACGCAGATCACAACCGTGGTGACGGTTCGAATTTCTGAATACTTCTCCCCAGCGGTCCACGGAGTCATTCGCCTTGTTCAGAAGGTCTGGAGCCGCTCGCTTCCAAAGATTACGGTCCCGCACACGCCCTTCAAGAAAGCCATTGCCCAGGGTCGCAAGAAGGCCAATCCCGCTTCAGCGAAGAAGTATCTTCAGGGCATTGGCACGGATTCTCTCGCTGCACTCCAGTACACCGGTGGTACCACCGGTGTATCCAAGGGCGCCATGCTCTCCCACGGGAACCTGGTGGCCAACACAGCACAGTTGCTCTCGTTTGTCGGAAACTTCCTCCGCCCCGGTGTCGAGGTCGTTATTACCGCCCTGCCGCTGTACCACATCTTCGCTTTCACGGTGAATCTGCTCGCTTTCTACCAGCGCGGTGGGCGCAACCTCCTGATTCCAAGCCCCCGGCCGCCAAGCAACCTCAAGAGAGCGTTCGAGAACTACAAGGTCACCTGGGTTACCGGAGTGAACACTCTCTTCAACGCTCTGATGAACGAGCGCTGGTTTAGCGATGCTCCGCCCAAGCACCTTCGGTTCTCGGCTGCCGGTGGAATGGCGTTGCAGTCCTCCGTTGCAGAGCGCTGGCGCGCGATGACGAAAACCGAGATCGTCGAGGGCTATGGCCTGACGGAGACCGCACCTGTCGTGGCGTTCAATCCTTTTGGTGGGTTGCAGAAAGATGGCACCCTCGGCGTTCCCGTGCCCTCGACCGACGTTCAGTTGGTCGACGAGGCGGATAGACCTGTGCCAGTCGGCCAGCCCGGCGAGCTGGTCTGTAAAGGACCCCAGGTCATGCTTGGCTACTGGAACAAAGAAGCCGAGACAAAGGCAGCGATGGCCGGCGGGTGGTTCCACACCGGCGACATTGCCCAAATGGACTCTGATGGCTACTTCACCATTGTCGATCGCAAGAAAGACATGATTCTCGTCAGCGGCTTCAACGTCTACCCGAACGAGGTCGAAGAACAGATCGCAGCTGTCCCGGGAGTGCTCGAAGTGGGAGTCATCGGTGTCCCCGATGAGAAGAGCGGCGAAGCGGTGCGTGCCTACATTGTTGCCTCGCACCCTGCCCCTACCTCCGAGCAGATAGTGGCGCAGTGCCGTGAGCACCTCGCCGGCTACAAGGTTCCGCAAAAGATCATCTTCGTCGATGAGTTGCCCAAGAGCCCGATCGGCAAGATTCTTCGCCGCCAGCTACGCGACCAAGCCTTGGCCGCTCCGACCACCACGAAGGGCGCGTAATCATGATCGACTCACTTATCGTTCTTGCGGAAGAAACCGCCAATCAAGCAACCGTTGTCAACGAATTCGAGCAGACACTGCTGAGAATCTTCATCCTCATCATCATGTTCGGTCTCGGTGCCGGCCTTACACCGAAAGACTTTGGTCTGGCCATTAGGCGCCCGTGGGGCCTCGTGATCGGGTGGCTGACACAGTTTGGCATCATGCCCCTCACTGCCTATCTTCTGGTTGTCGCAATCCTTCTCCCCTTTACGGAGGGCCCAGAGGTCGCCTTCATTGCGCTTGGGGCACTGATCATGGGTGCAGTACCAGCAGGAACGACTTCGAACCTGTTCACCTATTTCTCCAAGGGAAACTTGGCGCTCAGTGTCACCATGACCGTCAACTCAACGCTCTGGGCGTTCATCATGACGCCATTCATGCTCTGGATCTACTCGGGGCTACTGGACTTCGACGAATCACTCAGTGTTGAGGTCAGCGAGCTGGCGCTTGTCATTGTGGGTCTTGTGATCCCCGTGGCTCTCGGGATGTTGGTGCGCCGCCTCAGCGCGAACGCTGGCGCTATCCTCGAGCTTATTGGTGGCGTCTTTGGCCTGCTGTTTATCCCCTTCCTCATCGCTATTTGGGTGCCACGTAACTGGCAGCTGCTCCTCACTACCGAGTGGCCGACCTACGCGGTGGCCATTGGCCTGGGGGTTGTGGGAATCACCGTGGCCTACATCATCGCGAAGGCAATTCGCCTTCACCCGATGAACGCCAGAACTATTGCTCTGGAGACCGGCATTCAGAACGGACCGCTGGCCATTGCCGTCATCGTTGCCGTCTATATCGACAACCCGTTCCTGGATTCAATCCTCTTGATTCCGGCCCTCTACTCGCTGTTCATCGTGTTGATTTCCACAGTGGTGACACTCATCTTCCGCCGCGCCAACGTGGCAGAAGAACAGAAGATTCCGAACCTTCTCTAAGCCTCTAAGAGTGCCGGACGCTAAGAGGGGGGTTTAGCTTCCCTCAGTCTCTTTGATGTCCCAGAAAACGTTATAGAGCTCAGAGGGTCGACGGAGTTGGTCGTCGAGGTTCCGAACGTCATAGATGGTGAACTTCCGTGGGTCACTCTCGCCCACTCCCGAAACACCGAGCGCCATCTCGTTGCCGGGGTACTCAAAGCCCATCATGTCGAGAACAGTGGGAAGCATGCTGAAGTGATAAAACTCTGAGCGGTTGGGTTCGAAGCCCAGCGGCGACCAGAACTTGTTATAGATCGTGCGGTGTGGCTCCAAATCCATGGTGTCTTGCACGGCGTTTGGCATGGAAAGGTGGTCACCAGTGATGACGACCACGGTGTCCTCCAGGTAGCCCTTCTTGTCCATGTAGCGGACAAAGTCAGCCAGCAGGTCTGACGTGCAGGCAACGATGTCCGGCAGGCCGTCGGCGCCTCGCCTCTCACACGTGGGGCTCAGGTGGCCCTCCGGACGGTGCGTGTCAACGGTCAGCACTGTCATGTTGAAGGGTTGGTCTGCGGCGTGGAGCGTATCTAACTCACGCTTCGCATGGCGCAGCAGGTCGTCGTCGTGGAGGCCCCACTTGGTGAACTCGGTTTCGCCGATGGACTCCCAGTAGGGGAGGCCCTTAACGCTGCGATAGCCGTGTTCATCAAAGAACTTGCCCTTACCGGCAAACTCAGGGTCAGCGCCGCCCAAGAAATGGTTTGCATATCCCGCGTCAGCCAAGATGTCACCGAGGCAGGTAATGCCTGGCATAAAGGCGTCTACGCGCTCACCGATGCGGTTGATGCTCTTCAGGCCCAATTGCTGGCGGATATCAAACTGGTTCTCTTCCTTGAGCAGGACACCGCACTGGCTGGCAACAAGGCCGGCAATTGTCCACCCCGTGCCTCGCACTTCCTGGAAGTCGGGGAAGCTCTCCCACTCGCTGGTCTCATAGTCCAGAGAGTCGAGAAGGTTCTCGCCCCACAACTCAGGGTTTCGATAGGTGTTCTCGAGCGACTCAACATAGATCATGACCAAGTTCAGAGGTTGCTCGGGCTGCTCAATGTTCTCCGGGAACTCATAGAACGATTCGATGAAGTTTGAGGGCTTCGAGTTCTGGAAGAACGACACCACTCCAACATTGACCGCAAAGGCCGGGGTCGTCAATCCGAGCACGATGGCGGGGACCAGAAGCCCCACGGGCAACCCGGGGGAGAGAACCCTAGAGCGCAGCGATCTCCTCGGGGTGTCTTGCCTGGCGTCAACGTGCGCCGAGAAAGCCTGCTTTGCGCCACGGATCAGTCGACGCGTGAGTTTCACACCCAGCACACCAATAGCTACCGGGCCAAGAATGATGGCACTTGCCGAGGCGATGACAAAGTCAATGCTCATCGGCTTGATGACTTCGACGATATTGACGATGTGATAGATGAACTGGGGCAACTCCAGTTGGCCGAAGTTCCAGACGACCCAAGCGTTGACGATCGTGATCATGGCAGCCAACCACCACACGACAAAAACCAGAGCAGACACCCACGAGTTTGGGGTGGCTCGACGGGCAACGTGGCGGCCGTGTTTCACGCGCGCAAGTCTCCTTCGGTCTCTGGTGCACATCAGTGGAATCCCCAGCAGTGCCCTAGAAGGCCTACTCAGGATTGTCTCGGTGGCGCTTCGATGGGCCAGGGCGAGAGGGTGTGAAGCCGATGCCATAAGTGAACACAGCGTTAACGGCTTCTTAACCAAAGGTAAGCATACCGGGCTACGTGGCAGCGAACCTGTAGCTGAACACACCCTCAGTGAGTCGTTATCGACTTGAAACATTGCGGGGATGGCTTCTCGGGGTCCATCAGCATTCCGGTGCTCGCCGAGTAGAATCGGGGCGCACCCTCTTGGGGCGCGGGGCGGTAGCTCAGCTGGTTAGAGCAGCGGACTCATAATCCGTCGGTCACGGGTTCAAGTCCCGTCCGCCCCACCAATAATTCCCATATTTAAATGGGTTTAAGTGAATCAAGTTGCTTCGGGCTTGAGACAGTTCGACTTAATGTCAACAAAATGTCAACATCCTTCTTCCGGATTAAGTACCTAAGGTCTCAACAAACCCAAGTACCTTTTCCCAAATCACCTTCGCACCAACCCAGCCCGCTAAATATGAAAAACCACTTAAGGTAGAATCTACTTATGACTTCTCGGGTTAAGTCTTCAATCAGTAAAAACACGCTCCTCACCTACAGCTTGGTGATTCTCACAATTGCTTCTGGCGCTTGGGCATACTCACTTGGTGAGCCCATCCACTCTCACAAG
>JBIIFP010000060.1:0-7150 GCA_044237205.1 Pontimonas sp.
CGCTCTTTTCTGCCGGCGGAGATCCAGTGGGTGAAACCGTCACTATTCCGGTCACCATTCGCGCGGGCTGGGAGGGCATTATCAGCGTCGGACTCGCGATTGTCGTCGGCGGCACCTTCGCGTTCGGTCTGATGAGAGCAATCCAACGCAGGCGCGCTGACAAGCGCGCTATCGAGAACGGCGAGGAGGTGACCGCGTAGTGGCTAAGGCACCGTCGGCAGGAGATTCTCTCGGGCGAGCAAGCCTCTTTCTCGCCTCTGGAACCGTCGTGTCTCGGTTGCTCGGCTTTATCAGCGCCATCATTTTGGCGCGGACGCTCGGGATTGTGGGATCCGGAGCCGACACCTTCGCTCTGGCGAATCAACTGCCGAACAACATCTACGCGATTATCGCCGGTGGCGTGCTGAGCGCAGTCCTTGTTCCCCACATCGTCAAGGCCGGCCTAGACACTGACGGTGGCCAAAGCTTTGTCAACAAAATTGTCACCCTGGGGTTTGTCATTTTCCTTGCTGGGGCGATTCTGGCGACACTGCTCGCGCCCGCCCTGGTGGCGCTCTATGCACAGCAGGCCGGGGTCGATGGCAGGGGCTTTAGCCCTGAGGAAATGGCTCTTGCCATCGCTTTTGCCTATTGGTGTCTTCCCCAAATCTTGTTTTATGCGCTCTATAGCCTGCTGAGCGAAGTGCTGAACGCTCGCAAGATTTTTGGCCCCTTCACCTGGGCGCCTGCGCTCAACAATGTGGTGGCGATGACCGGGCTCATCGTCTTTGGCGCGTTGTTCCCCGGTGTTGACACCGGAAACGCCAGAGCCTGGAGCAGCGACATGGTCGCGCTCTTGGCCGGATCCACCACTCTCGCGGTGGCAGCGCAGGCGCTTATCCTTCTTGTGTTTTGGCGCAGGGCGGGCCTGACCTTCCGACCTGATTTCCAGTGGCGGGGCGTGGGCTTGTCCACCACAGGCAAAGCGGCGTCCTGGATGTTTGGCATGATTGTCGTTGCCCAGCTGGCAGGAATTGTGCAGGCCAATGTGGCATCGCTCGCGGCTGGCTCGGATGCTCCGAGCCTTGCGGTCTTGCGGTTTTCTTGGCTCATCTTCATGCTCCCCCACTCCGTAGTCGCGGTGTCACTGGCGACCGCCTATTTCACGCGTATGTCGACCCACGCAAGGGATGGCAACCTCCCTCACGTGCGCGCGGACTTTAGGGACTCGGTCTCGCGCATTGGTCTTTTCATGGTCCTGGCTGCTGTGGGCCTAGTGGTCGTGGCTCTGCCTTTTGCTCGCCAGTTCGCTGTGTCTGCGGACTCGGTCTCGGCTATGGCATTAGTGATCATGCTCTACGTGCTGGGCCTTATCCCCTTCAGCGTCCTCTTTGTGATTCAGCGTGTGTTCTATGCGCTGGAAGACACGAGAACGCCCTTCTTCGTTCAGGTGGTCCAAGCGCTGGTCTTTGTCTCGCTCGCTCTGGCCGTCGCCACCTTGCCGACCGACCAGATTGCCTATGGGTTGGCGCTATCGGCAACAATCGCGGGGTGGATTCAGTGCGCGGTAGCGCTGATTTTGCTCAGACGCAAGCTGGGTGGGCTCGACACGCGAGTCGTGCTCGGCCGCTTTGGCATTTTCCTTCTCGCTACTATTCCTGCCGCCACCGCAGGGCTCGCTCTTCTCCTGGTGCTGGGTGGCGACGACCGGGATGGATTCCTGCTCTCGTCTGCCCCGGCCGCAGGAATTGGCATCCTGGCTATCACTCTCGTGATGACTCTGGTCTACTCAGCAACTCTGCTGGTCGGCAAGAACTCCGACATGCTCGCCGTGTGGAATCCGATCCGATCTCGACTGGGCCTCAGGGAACGCGGGAACTCTTCGGCGTAGACTGGCGTGAGGAAAGACAGAGGAAAAGGAACGTCATGCGTCAGGTGGTCATCATTGGGTCAGGCCCCGCTGGTTACACGGCAGCCATCTATGCGGCCCGAGCAAACCTGAACCCTCTGGTCGTGGCCTCCTCTGTCGAGTTCGGTGGGGACTTGATGAACACCACGGATGTCGATAACTTCCCCGGCTTTGCAGAGGGCATCATGGGCCCTGACTTGATGATGAAAATGCAGGCCCAAGCCGAACGTTTTGGTGCTGAGATTCTCTACGACGATGTCGTCTCTCTGGAACTCGCTGGGCCAGTCAAGAAGATTTCTCTTGGCAACGGTGACACCGTCGAAGCGCGCAGCGTCATTGTCGCCACGGGTTCTGCTTACCGAAAGTTGGGCATCGCCGACGAAGACCGCCTCAGCGGTTACGGGGTGTCATGGTGTGCCACCTGTGATGGCGCCTTCTACAAGCAGAAGACTGTCGCCGTCGTGGGTGGTGGAGACTCCGCCATGGAAGAGGCGACATTCCTGACCCGGTTCGCCGACAAGGTCTACATCATCCACCGTTCCGACGCTCTGCGGGCATCCGCCGTCATGCAAGAGCGTGCGAAGAATGACCCCAAGATTGAGTTCATCTTTAACGCCACCGTTGCCCACATTTACGGGGATGACACCGTGTCCGGAGTTGGCCTGCTCGATACCGTGACCGGGGCCGAGAAGACACTTGACGTATCCGGCCTCTTCATCGCCATTGGTTCAGACCCGAGAACCCACGTCGTTCACGGACAACTAGACCTGACCGACCAGGGCACCATTGCAGTCCAAGGTCGCACCTCGCTGACAAACCTCGAGGGGGTCTTTGCAGCGGGTGACGTCATTGACCCGTCCTACCGTCAAGCGATTACCGCTGCGGGCTCCGGCTGTGTAGCAGCGCTGGATGCCCAGCACTACCTGGAATCATTACCCCACGATGCCCTGGCCCAAGCAACGGCCACCAACTAACACCACAACAAGGAGAAACCCCATGGGTGCACGCGACGTAACCGATGCGAACTTTGCCACCGAGGTATTGGCTTCAGAAAAGCCCATCATGGTGGACTTCTGGGCAGAGTGGTGTGGCCCCTGTCGCGCAGTGTCCCCGATTCTTGACCAGATTGCGACCGAGCACGCAGAAAAGATTGACGTGGTGAAACTGAACGTTGACCTCAACCCCGATACCGCTATGAAGTACCAAATCACCTCGATTCCGACGATGAAGGTGTTCAAGGGTGGCGAGGTCGTCAAGACTGTGATCGGCGCCAAGCCGAAGCCAGCCTTGGAAGCAGACCTGCAGGAATTCCTGGCCTAGGGCTCCCTTTCGTAGCGAAATGGCCCTATTCTTAGGGCTTTAGTCTCCCTAGACGAAGGGTGAGCGATGACACCCGGCTCGGGTATCTCACTAGACCCGTGGTTTGACAACTATGCAGACCGCGCGTCAGGGCTTAGCGCGTCTGAGGTTCGTGCTCTTTTTGCCGTGGCCAGCCGCCCGGAAGTAGTTTCTCTTGCCGGTGGAATGCCGTTCGTCGCAGCTCTCCCGGTGGATAAGGTTCAGAAGTCTCTGGCTCGGGTGATGGAAAACTCGGGACACGCGGCACTCCAATACGGCTCCGGGCAGGGGCTCCCAGCACTTCGGGAACACATCATCGAAGTGATGGCTCTCGAGGGCATCCGCGCTGGTGTCGATGATGTGGTCGTGACGACCGGCTCACAACAGGCGCTTGATCTCGTCAGCAAACTCTTCATCAACCCGGGCGATGTGGTGCTGGCTGAATCTCCCAGTTATGTCGGAGCAATGGGTGTCTTTAGTTCTTACCAGGCTTCCGTGGAACACGTCGCAATGGATGACGATGGGATGATTCCCCACGCTCTCGAAGAGCGCATTGTGTCGCTGCGTGCCGCTGGCAAGACCATCAAGTTTCTCTATCTGATTCCCAACTTCCAGAACCCTGCTGGAGTAACACTGTCAGCTCAGCGCAGGCTCGAGATTCTTGACATCGCTCAGCACCACGGGATTTTGATTGTTGAAGATAACCCCTACGGCCTGCTGTGGTTCGATCAGCCGCCCCCAGCGGCCATCCGCTCCGTCGACGATGCTGGGGTTATCTATCTCGGGTCGTTTTCCAAAACCTTTGCTCCTGGTTTCCGAGTGGGATGGGTTGTGGCTCCCCACGGTATCCGAGAAAAACTCGTTTTGGCATCGGAGGCGGCTATCCTCTCGCCAAGTTCGTTCTCGCAAATGGTTCTGAGCGACTACTTCGAGCACCAGGACTGGAAAGCTCAGATCGATACGTTCCGCGACCTCTATCGCGTGCGGCGAGACACCATGGCCGAGGCGTTGAAGGCGCACCTGCCGGCCATCCCTCACACTATGCCCACCGGTGGGTTCTACCTCTGGCTATCGCTCCCAGAACAACTCGACTCAAAAGAGATGCTCCCCCGAGCCATCACCGAACTCGTCGCGTACACCCCAGGAACTGCGTTCTTTGCTAACGGCCAAGGGCGCAGCAACATCCGTCTGGCCTTCTGCTATCCGGAGCCCGAGTTCATCACCGAGGGTGTGCGTCGCTTGAGCAGAGTGATCACCGAGGAACTGGAACTAGCGGCCACGTTCGGGCCTCGAAGCACAGACGTCACCACCTCGTCACGGGCCGATGGGCCTCCTCCGGAGTTGACCTAGAGGATGGCGAAGCAACCCCGAGTGCTGGTCTTGGCCGGCGGAATCTCCCATGAACGCGACATCTCGTTGCGCTCCGGACGCCGCGTCACCGATGGACTCCACAGTCATGGAATCGATGCGACGCTGCGTGACCCCGACGCCACCCTGATTGACTTTTTGCGCACTGAGCCCGTCGACGTCGTGTGGCCTGTCTTGCACGGAGCCTCTGGCGAGGACGGTGCTCTGAGAGGCCTCTTGGAGATGCTGGCGATTCCCTTTGTTGGATCTTCCGCTGAGGCCACCCGTCTCGCGTGGAATAAACCGGTGGCAAAGACGGTCGTGTCCCGCGCTGGTGTTTCTACCCCCGCGTCCATCACACTCTCCCGGGACGCTTTCCGGGAACTCGGCGCTGAGAGCGTACTTGCCACAGTCGCTGACACTCTGGGACTGCCTCTGATTGTGAAGCCCGCGCACGGCGGGTCAGCGCAGGGTGTCACATGGGTCGACTCGACGGATGATCTCCGCCAAGCGATGGTGCACGCCTTTACCTATTCGGACAGCGCGCTCATCGAAGCGCGAATCATCGGTGCTGAACTGTGTGTGACCATCATCGACACGGGCGAGGGTCCCAAAGCGATCCAACCCGTGGAGATCGAGCCGCTCTCTGGTCACTATGACTTTGAAGCCCGCTACACCGCAGGTGCAACTCGGTTTTATACGCCCCCGCGATTGGATGAAAAGGTCTCAGCCGCCGCTACAGCGCAGGCGCTCTCCGTCCACGAGGCCTTGGGCCTGCGTCACCTCTCCCGCATTGATTTCATGGTGGACGCAGCCGGAACGCCTTGGTTCCTCGAGGCCAGCACAATGCCAGGCCTCACTGAAACATCGAGCACAGCGCTGGCCCTCGATGCCGCAGGTTACGACGTGGGTGGTGTCTACGCCGCTGTTGTCAACTCACTCGTTGGCTAGCGCGACTCGAAGCCCGGTTCGCCAAGCTCGGCGAGAATGCGATTCAAATCCGCGACGGTCGCAAAGTCAATCGCGAGCGTTCCCTTGGTCTTAGCCAAGGTAATGCTGACCCGGGTGTTGAGCCGGTCCCCCATACGCTCAGCAATCTCCTCAAGCTGCTCACTGCGGCCACCACCACGGACCTTCTTGGCGCCTGGCTTGTGGGCCTTGACGAGGCCAGCAGCTTCTTCTGCCTGACGAACAGTCAGCGACTGCGACACAATCTTTGCGGCCAGTCGTGCCTGGGCTTCGCCGTCATCAATCGAGAGTAAGGCGCGTGCGTGCCCTGCGGACAAAACCCCCACCGCGACCTGTGACTGAATCTTCTCCGGCAAACGCAGCAAGCGCAACGTGTTGGTCACCTGTGGCCTGGAGCGGCCGAGGCGCTGAGCTAGTTCGTCTTGGGTAATGCCAAAATCAGCGAGAAGTTGTTGATACGCGGACGCTTCCTCAAGCGGGTTGAGGTTTGCGCGGTGGAGGTTCTCCAACAACGCATCGCGCAGCATGGAATCGTCATTCGTTTCCCGGACCACCGCTGGAATGGTCGCAAGCCCTGCGGCAGTCGCAGCGCGGAGACGGCGCTCGCCCATAATCAGCTCAAACGATGCGCCCTTTTCGGGGCCAGCCAAGGGCCTCACGACAATGGGTTGTAGAACCCCGAACTCTCGAACAGAGTGAATGAGTTCGTCAAGCTCTTCTTGCCGGAACTCACGACGTGGTTGCTGAGGGTTCGGTCGAATGGCGCCGACCTCGATGTTCGCCAGGCTTGCGCCAGGGACGGCAAGCAGGGTGCCAGGGGTCTCGGCGCTGGGGAAGAAGACATCAACCGGGCGGTCTCCCTGTGTTGGTGCCATCGGAATAAGTGCTCCGATCCCTCGACCGAGCCCCGTTCTTTTCTGAGCCATTAGCGGGCCACCCCTCGTTGAGCAATCTCTATTGCGGCTTCTTGATAGGACACTGAACCAGGCGAATTGCGGTCATAGGCAACCACGGTCTGGCCAAAGCTGGGGGCTTCGGATACCCGGACTGAACGAGGAATCACGGCGTTCAAAGTCTGCGAGGGAAAGTGCTGTCTGACGTCCTCAACAACTTGTTGAGCAAGATTGGTGCGGGAATCAAACATCGTGAGCAGAATCGTGGAGAGGAGAAGCTCGGGATTCAAATGGCTTCGCATCATGTCGATGCTCCCCACTAGTTGCGAGAGACCCTCCAGTGCGTAGTACTCACATTGAATGGGAATCAGCACTTCTCTGGCCGCAACGAAAGCATTAATGGTCAATAGTCCGAGGGATGGCGGGCAATCAATGAACACGTAGTCCAGCGTTGAACCCTCCGGCGTTGCCAAATATTGCTGGAGCGCGCGATCTAGTCGATATTCCCTCGCCGCCAACGCGACCAGCTCAATCTCTGCACCTGCAAGATCGAGCGTCGCTGGGACACAGAAAAGGTGGGGACTTTCGGGGCTTACCTGGATTGCCTGGCCGAGCTGTGTCCCGCGCACCACAACGTCATAAATGCTGTCGATATCGCCGTGCTTGTCAATCCCGAGGGCGGTGGATGCGTTTCCCTGAGGGTCCAGGTCAATCA
>JBIIFP010000020.1:0-23442 GCA_044237205.1 Pontimonas sp.
CGAAAGGCGTTTTCATGGCACGCACAGGAGATTCTGGCGAGCTCCTCAAGTGTTCGTTCTGTGGCAAAAGCCAAAAACAGGTCCAGCAACTCATTGCAGGACCTGGTGTTTATATCTGTGACG
Source organism: Pontimonas sp. (assembly GCA_044237205.1). Taxonomy (GTDB): domain Bacteria; phylum Actinomycetota; class Actinomycetes; order Actinomycetales; family Microbacteriaceae; genus Pontimonas. Next base: position 124 of record JBIIFP010000020.1, read on the forward strand.
AGTGTGTTGAGCTCTGTAACGAAATCATCGATGAGCGCCAATCCGAGCACAGCGGCCAAGCTATCGCCGACTTCGATTTGCCGAAGCCCAAAGAGATTTACGACTTCCTCGAGGAATACGTCATTGGCCAGGAAGAAGCCAAGCGTTCTCTCTCGGTAGCGGTCTATAACCACTACAAGCGCGTTCGCGCCGCCGCCTCACCGCATGCGGTCGAGGGCGGGGATGACATCGACATCCAGAAGAGCAACATTCTTTTGATTGGCCCAACAGGGTGCGGCAAGACCTATCTGGCCCAAACTCTTGCGAAGCGCTTGAACGTGCCTTTCGCCGTCGCTGACGCGACTGCACTGACCGAGGCCGGTTATGTCGGTGAGGATGTTGAGAACATCCTGCTGAAGCTCATCCAGGCTGCCGACTACGACGTCAAGCGGGCCGAGACAGGAATTATCTACATCGATGAGATCGACAAGATCGCGAGGAAAGCGGAGAACCCCTCCATCACCCGCGACGTGTCGGGTGAGGGTGTTCAGCAAGCACTCCTCAAAATTCTTGAAGGCACCGTCGCGGCGGTCCCGCCCCAGGGTGGTCGCAAGCACCCCCAACAGGAGTTCATTCAGATTGACACCACCAATGTGCTCTTCATCGTTGCCGGTGCGTTTGCTGGGCTCGAGGACATCATTTCTCAGCGTGTAGGCCGCCACGGCATCGGTTTCGGTGCCCCATTGCAGTCCAAGGACGCCACCCAAAACATGTTCAGCCAGGTTTTGCCTGAGGACCTTCACAAGTTTGGCTTGATTCCGGAGTTCATCGGCCGTTTGCCGGTCGTCACCACGGTTGCGCCACTGGATCAGACCGCGCTGATTGATATCTTGACCACACCGAAGAACGCACTGGTCAAGCAGTATCAACGGATGTTCGTGCTCGATGGCGTGCAGCTGGAGTTTGAGCCAGAAGCACTCGAGGAGATTGCCACGCTCGCTGCCGTCCGACAGACCGGTGCACGCGGACTTCGGGCTATCTTGGAAGAGGTCCTCGGGCCCATGATGTTCGAGATCCCCTCGACCGACCAGGTCGAGCGGGTCATCATCACGAGAGATGCGGTTCTGAAGAACGCTGCTCCGAGGGTTATCCCGAAGGCAGCGCCCAGGCGCGAGAAGTCGGCCTAGTTCGGCCTAACCGCGAAGTATCCGACCGTCATCAAGTTCGACGACCGGCCGACCCTCTAGCCAGGTGAGTGTCCAGCGCAGTGTTGTTGCCTCGTCGGCAGTGAGAGCCGATTCGATGGCGGCAATCTGTTCGCGCAGTGGTTGAGGCAGGGATGCGGGCGCCTGGCCCACGGAAAATCGTCCGCCGAGTTGCATAGTTCTCCGCCTAACCTTCGGTGTCTACTTCGTACATGACCCAGGACGTCCGGGAGGCGAGAGTGTCATAGAGGTGCTGCGCGGTGGTGTTATCTGAGGCAGTAATCCAGCGCAGATCACCACCGCCGTGGGAGGCACCATGGGCCTTGAGTGTGGCAATTAATGCACGGCCAACTCCCCGCCCCCGCGCTGCGGGAGCAGTGAACAGGTCATCGAGAAACCAGGACGGACCAGCACGGAAGGTGTCTGCTTGTTCCCTCAGGTGTGCAAAGCCGAGCAGAGTGCCCTCGGACTCGGCAACGAAACAAGAGACGCTGTGAGAGGAGTCCATCAACCAAGCCCAAACGCCGTCAACAACGTGCTTTGCGAACGCCGTCTCATAAAAAACGCCGTAGGCGAGAAAGAGCGCTTCCCACTGATCCCGGTCGCTAGTCTCAATCGGGCGGATGTGGAACGGCAGCTTCTCAGTCATCACTGGCCTCGAGCTCGAAGGAGACGAGCTCCACGCCCTCACCCTCCTCGAGGGAGAGGCTCGCAATCTTGCCCACCGCCCTCAGATCTGCCTCGGCGTGAACCACAAGGGCTGGGGCGCGAAGCGTGGCGCTGATGATGCCGGTCTTCTGGGCCACCTGATTATCTGTCTTTGCGCGCCGAATCGTGATGAGCGCTTCGCTGGCGAGTGCGAGGAGCCCGGCTGTTTCGGCAGAACCCTTGGTGTCGGGTAGTTCGTCGGTGCTGGGCCAGGATGCCTGGTGAATGCTTCCCTCATGGGTCCAGGACCACACTTCTTCCGTTGCGAAGGGAATCACCGGCGCCAGCAGACGCGCCACTGTTTCTATGGCTAGACGCAGCGCGCTCACTGCACTGGTGCGCGCAGCGCCCTCGCCCGTATAGGCACGTTCCTTGACGAGCTCCAGGTAGTCATCGGTGAAAGTCCAGAAGAAGGTCTCGGTCAGTTCCAGAGCGCGAGCGTGATCAAAAGCGTCATAGGCGACAGTCGCAGTCTCGACCACCTTGCGAAGCTCGCGCACCATGTCGAGGTCCAGTGCCTCGGTGATCGCTCCGCTTTCGCCCTCGAATCCATAGACAAACTTGGCGGCGTTCAAGACCTTGATGGCAAGTCTGCGACCGATCTTGATCTGCTTGGGGTTCTCAGGATCGAATGCCGCGTCGGTGCCAAGCCTGGAGGATGCCGCCCAATAGCGCACGGCGTCCGAGCCATGGGCGTCGAGCATCGCTCCCGGTGTGACCACGTTGCCCTTGGACTTTGACATCTTCTTGCGGTCGGGGTCAACGATGAAGCCAGATATTCCCGCGTTCTTCCAGGGGATGGTGCCGTGTTCGAGCTCTGCCCGAAGCACGGTGGAGAACAACCACGTTCGGATGATGTCCTGGCCTTGGCTACGCAGGTCGTAGGGGAAGACGAGGTCGAAAAGCTCGGGGTCGCTCCCCCAACCACCTGCCAACTGAGGGGTCAGACTGCTGGTCGCCCAGGTGTCCATGATGTCGAGCTCACCGATGAAGCCACCGGGGACGCCGCGTTGCTCGGGCGTGTATCCGGGCGGCGTGTCCGTGGAGGGGTCGACCGGCAGGTCTGCCTCGACTGGGGTGATGAATTCCCCGGTTATGGGTTCACCGTTGGAATCGAGGGGGTACCAGATGGGGATCGGCACACCGAAGAAGCGCTGTCGCGAAATCAGCCAGTCGCCCGAGAGGCCACCCACCCAGTTCTCATAGCGAACGCGCATGAAGTCGGGGTGGAAAGCTACCTCGTTGCCCCGCTGTAGCAGTCGGTCCTGAAGATCCTTGTCCTTGGAGCCATTGATGATGTACCACTGGCGAGTGGTCACAATCTCGAGGGGCTTGTCACCCTTTTCGAAGAACTTGACCGGGTGGGTGATGGCTGTGGGCTCCTCGAGTAAGTCGCCGGAGGCGGTCAGTTTCTCCACGATGGTCGACTTGGCGCTGAAGACTGTCTTGCCCACCAGGTCCTGGTAGTGGGCCTGCGCCGTCTCCGTAGTCAGCCATGCTGGGTCCTCCGCGAGGATGCGACCGTCCTTACCGATGATGGGCCTGGTTTCAAGCGACAGCTCGCGCCACCAGATCACGTCGGTCACGTCACCAAATGTGCAGACCATCGCAATGCCGGTTCCCTTGTCCTGTTGAGCCAGGTGGTGAGCAAGAACGGGGACCTCAACATCGAAGAGGGGGGAGCGGACGGTCGAGCCGAAGAGCGGCTTGTAGCGCTCATCATCGGGGTGCGCGACCAACGCAACACAGGCTGGGATGAGTTCCGGTCTGGTGGTGACAATAACCACAGCGGATTCTCCAGCGCTCTGGAATCGGACCTTGTGGTAGGCCGAGGGTTGCTCACGGTCTTCGAGCTCCGCCTGAGCCACTGCGGTTCTAAAGGTGATGTCCCACAGGGTGGGAGCGTCAGCTCGGTAGGCTTCGCCTCGCGCTAAATTGCCAAGGAATGCCCGCTGGGCAACGCGCTGTGAATGGTCATCGATGGTGCGGTAGGTGAGGCTCCAGTCAACGCTGAGACCCAGTGTTCGCCACAGATCCTCGAACTGCTGTTCGTCCTCCACCGTGAGTTTTTCGCACAGTTCAATAAAGTTGCGCCGACTGACAGGTATTTGGTCGCCAGGCTTTGAGCCGTCTTTCGTTGCGCCAGCATCGAGGGGCGGAACGAGGTTGTCGTCGTAGGGGAGAGAGGGGTCACACCGCACGCCGTAATAGTTCTGGACCCGGCGCTCCGTGGGCAGGCCGTTGTCGTCCCAGCCCATCGGATAGAAAATCTCTTTGCCGCGCATGCGCTGGTAGCGGGCCTGCAAATCCATGTGGGTGTAGCTAAAGACGTGGCCAATGTGGAGACTGCCAGACGCGGTGGGCGGGGGAGTATCAATAGCGAACAGGTGGTCTTTGCCCCGGCCAAGCGCCCGCTCGCGATCGAAGCGATAGGTGCCGCGCTCTTCCCACGACTTTCCCCAGAGTGCTTCCAGGCCCTCAAGGGCTGGTTTGTCGGGAATCCCTGCAGTCATGGGGACCACCTGCTTCGCTATAGGCGGCACCGTGTCCAAGGTGCCTCAGTGTGAGTGTTATCACCATGGTACAAAACAAACTCCGCAGGAATCCCCGGGGGGCTCCTGCGGAGTTTGTGATGAGCTCTACACCGTGGTGCGCTGGGACTTCGCCTCGTAGCTGGTCACGCTCATCCGTGGCGCCACGAGCGCTGCCAGGAGTGTGATGGCCGAGAGCCCGGCCAGCACGACCCCCGGGTGCCACCACGCGTTGTCGGTGGCGACCCGCATCAGGGTCAAGAAGAACGGCAGAGTTGCGGCGATGGCAGCACCAATGTTGTAGGAGAGAGCGAGCGCTGTGTAGCGAGCCTTCTCATCGAACAGGTCGGTCATCATTCCACCGAGTGCCGCCCACGAGGCGGTGGGCAGGATTCCACCGACCACCATGACGATGACCAACACGATGAAGGTCGCATCGAGGATGATCCAGTAGAGCGGGAAAGACACCAGAAGAGTGCCAAGGGCGCCCCAGGCGACCACTCGAGCCGAACCGTATCGGTTCGCGAGCGCCCCAAATGCGGGAATCGTGATGAGCTGAAGCAGGCTTCCAATCGTCAACGCGATGGTGAATTCCATCGGCTGGTAGCCAAGAATCTCTACCCCGTAGTTGGTGGTGTAGGTATTCATCAGCGTGTACGAGCCGTGACCGAGGAGAGCGCCACCGATGGCGATGAGCATCGCCAAGGGTGCGTGCCTCATCACCTGAAGGAACGGGGACTTCACTACCTGGTTGTTGGCGACCAGGTCCTTGAAAACGGGGGTCTCATCGATGGACCACCGGAGGTAGAGCGCGATGAGAAGAAGCGGGAACGCGCTCAGCAGAGGGATTCTCCATGCCCAGGCCAGGATCTCCTCGTAGGGGAGCGTGACGAAGAGCACCAGCCAGATCGCGTTGCTCAGGATTGAGCCAACGGGTGAGCCCAGCTGAACCAGTGAGGCATAAAAGTGGCGGGTCTTGGGGGTGGCGTGCTCGGTAGTCAGTGCCACCGCCCCGCCCCATTCGCCGCCGAGTGAGAGACCTTGGGCAAGACGCAGCACGATGAGAGCGATAGCTCCAAACCACCCCATCTGCTCGTAGGTGGGCAGTGTTCCGATGAGCCCGGTTGCCACACCCATCAGGACGATGGTGGCAATAAGCGTTCCCCGGCGACCAATTCGGTCACCGATGTGACCGAAGATTACCGCGCCGAGAGGACGGACGAAGAAGGTGACGGCGTAGGTCGCAAACGATGCGAGGATTCCACCGACCGGGCCGAGCGGTTCAAAGAAGAGCGCGGCGGCGAAGAGCGCCGCGAGCCACGCAAAGACGTACTGGTCATAGGACTCGAGGGCTGTTCCCACAAATGAGGCGATGGCAACCTTGCGAGACTGCTTCGGAGTGATGGGGGTATGGGTCGTGGCGGACACAGGCACCTTCCTGGGTAGGGGTATTATTTAGACTGCGTATAAAAATACGTGACTTCAACTATAGGGGACTCATGGCCTCAGAGCAACGCGGACGCCCCCGAAGTTCGTCGAGGGAAGCGCTGGAAGAGGCTGCAACCGAACTCTTTCTTGAGCACGGTTACCAGGCAACCACGGTTGATGACATTGCGGCGCGCGCGGGGGTGAGCCGGGCGACTTTCTTCAACTACTTCCCGACCAAGTCGGCAGTGCTGTGGGTGGAAGTTGATCGGGCACTGGAAACTTTCGAGCGCGCGCTCGGCGAAGGAGCATCACTGGCGGAGGGCCTAGGGCTCGTGACCGATGCCTTGGGCAGAGAGTCTGTTCCACTGATCGCCAGCCAGGCGGAAGCGATGAACACCGGCGAGGATGTCCTCGCCGAAGCAGGGAAGAGAATCATCGCTCTCGCCCGGCTGGTTACAGGGTCTGACATCGCACCAGATCGTGTGTGGTCCACTACCGGAGCGATTGTCCAAGCCTGCCTGGAGTGGGCAAGCGACGGGGTGTCGAGGGACGAGCTCCAGGCGTACCTCCGCGCCTACGCGCTGATGTAGTGCAGCCAGCGCGCTGGCGACTCCTGCCCTAGACTTCTCCACAGAGGCGTTGAACCGGCTATCACCGGTGAGCCACTGGAAGAACGGAACACCCTGTGGTCCCAGTAGAGCCAGTCGGGTAGGCCCGTCACAGCCTGATAATGAGTGGCTCGTGTTTCGATGCGAGCAAGCGGGGTGGTACCGCGCCACATAGGCGTCCTCGCAGAAAGTCCACCCACCACCATTGTCAGGACGTAACCCATGGCTTTCCCCCGCCACCGCGACGCTTCGGGCGTTGAGCCAAGCCCCTCGTTTCCGTCACTGGAGCACGAAGTGCTCGCCTATTGGGCGGCTCACGACACTTTCCAGCGCTCGATCGATAACCGCGAGGGCTGCGAAGAGTGGGTGTTCTATGACGGCCCACCCTTTGCCAACGGACTGCCGCACTACGGCCACCTACTGACCGGGTATGCGAAGGACATCTTCCCCAGGTTCCACACGATGCGGGGCAAGCAGGTTCACCGCAGGTTTGGCTGGGACACCCATGGCCTCCCGGCAGAGCTCGAGGCCGAGCGCCAGTTAGGTATCACCGACAAAAGCCAGATTGAAGCGATGGGCATTGCGGCCTTCAACCAGGCCGCCAAGGATTCCGTCCTCCGCTATACGAAGGAGTGGGAAGAGTACGTCACTCGCCAGGCACGGTGGGTTGATTTTGAGAACGACTACAAGACCCTGGACATCACCTTCATGGAAAGTGTCGTCTGGGCGTTCAAGCAACTCCACGACAAGGGCCTGGCCTATGAGGGCTACCGTGTTTTGCCCTACTGCTGGAGAGACCAGACGCCCCTGAGTAATCACGAACTGCGCATGGACGATGACGTCTATAAGCCCAGACAAGACCAATCGGTCACGGTGACTTTCCCTCTGCGGGGCACGCGCGCCGAGGAGTTGGGGCTGACCGGTGTTCTAGCCCTCGCCTGGACTACTACCCCGTGGACTTTGCCCACCAACGCCGCCCTGGCGGTTGGTCCAGATATCGACTACGTCGTTGTCCCGGCCGGGCCGCTCTCCGGGAATCCTGGCGCCAGCTACCTGATGGCCGGTGACACTCTTGGCGCCTATGTCAAAGAACTGGGCTATGAAGATGTTGCTGGTGCCAGTGCCGCCGTCACTCGGAGCCTGAAGGGCTCAGAGCTTGGCGGGGTTGACTACGAGAGGGTCTTTGACTACTACGCCGATACCGAAACCTGGGACATGGGAAATGCCTGGCGGATTCTGGTGGCCGACTATGTTGCCACCGGTGAGGGCACCGGAATTGTCCACCAAGCGCCGGCTTATGGCGAGGATGACCAACTGACCTGTGGGGCAGCGGGTATCCCCGTGATTATTTCGGTCGATGATGCCGGGAAGTTTCTTCCCCAGGTCAGCGATGTTGCGGGACTCCAGGTGTTTGACGCCAACAAGCCGTTGACGAAATTGCTGCGCGATTCTGGACGTCTTTTCGCCGAGCGCTCCTACAACCACTCCTATCCGCACTGCTGGCGCTGCCGCACACCTCTGATCTATAAAGCGGTCTCCAGCTGGTTTGTTCGCGTGACCGAAATCCGCGACCGCATGGTGGAGCTGAACCAAGACATCACCTGGGTGCCCGGCAATGTGAAGGACGGGCAGTTTGGCAAGTGGCTCCAGAACGCCAGAGACTGGTCGATTTCCAGAAACCGCTACTGGGGATCCCCGATTCCGGTCTGGAAGAGTGATAACCCTGACTATCCGCGCCTGGATGTGTATGGGTCTCTCGATGAGCTTGAGCGGGACTTTGGGGTTCGACCCACTGATCTGCACCGGCCAGCAATCGATGAACTCGTCCGCCCCAACCCCGATGATCCCACCGGCAAGTCGATGATGCGTCGTATTCCCGACGTCCTTGATGTGTGGTTCGACTCGGGTTCGATGCCCTTTGCCCAGGTGCACTACCCCTTTGACAATCAGGATTGGTTCGATTCGCACAACCCCGCGGATTTCATCGTGGAGTACATCGGGCAGACCCGCGGTTGGTTTTACACAATGCATGTTCTGGCCACCGCTCTTTTTGACAGGCCTGCGTTCTCTCAGGTGATTTCCCACGGCATCGTGCTTGGCTCTGACGGGCAGAAGATGTCGAAGAGCCTGCGCAACTACCCCGATGTCTCCGAGGTTTTCGAGAGAGACGGCGCGGACGCGATGCGGTGGTTCCTGATGTCGAGCTCGGTGATCCGTGGTGGAAACCTCGTGGTCACCGAAGAGGGCATCCGGGAGGGCGTGCGACAGTTCTTGTTGCCGCTCTGGAGTACCTACTACTTCTTGAGTCTCTACATCGGGGACTATCAGCCGAAGTGGCGAACCGATTCCCCCCACGTTCTTGACCGCTACATCCTCGCGAAACTGCGCGACGTGATTGAGGCGACCACCTCGAACTTTGAGGCACTGGATAGCCCGATGGCCGCGCAGGCACTTCGTGACTTCACGGACATTTTGACCAATTGGTATGTCCGCGGCTCCCGGGAGCGTTTCTGGGATGGCTCAGACCACGACGCGCTCGACACCCTGTACACGGTGCTAGAGACCCTCTCTCGTTTGGCAGCGCCGCTTGCACCGCTCGTGACGGAAGAAGTCTGGCGGGGCATTACCGGCGGCGAGAGTGTGCATCTCACCGACTGGCCGGATTACGAAGTGTTCCCCCAGGACTCAGAACTGGTCTCTGCGATGGACGCCGTCCGCGAGGTGGCCTCGGCAGGGCTTGCTCTGCGCAAAGCGCACGGTCTGCGGGTGCGCTTGCCATTGTCGACATTGACCGTGGTCACCACCGGCGTTGACGCGCTGGGAGACTTTGTCGACATCATCTCCAGTGAACTCAATGTGAAACGCGTTGACATGGTCGCTTTTGACAGCGACCAGGCCGAGCGATTCGGGATCGGCCGGAAACTCTCCCCGAACGCCAGGACGCTCGGGCCTCGCGTGGGCGGCCAGGTTCAAGAGATCATTCGTGAAGCTAAGGCGGGCAACTGGCGCGAGGTTGACGGCGTAGTCATGGTGGGCGAGCAGGAATTGTTGCCCGGCGAGTACGAGCTCGAGTTGAGCGCACCGAGTGACGACATCGCCGTCGCGTTCCTTGGCTCGGGCGGTTTCGTCTTGCTCGAAACAACTGTCACCCCGGAGCTTGCGCGAGAGGGTTTAGCGAGGGACTCCATTCGATGGATTCAACAAGAACGCAAAAACGCAGGGTTTGACGTCTCCGATCGCATTGACCTGCTCATTGCTGCTGATGAGGCAGCACTGCCAGCTCTCGAGGAGCATCGCGACGTGATTGCCACAGAAACTTTGGCCCTCACATTCGAGATTGTGCCCCTCGAGGCAGGAGTGTCTGGCCTTGCCGTGGGAGAGGATTCCCAGATAACCGTGAAAGTCTCACTTCGTGGCAGCTGACGAATCGAGTGCCGATCGGCGTGACGTCGATGCGGTTTTTAGCGCTCTTGTGGGCCGCCAGGGAGAAGGTCGCCCTGTTCGCAGACTAGGGGCAACCAGGCGCGCCCTTGAGCTGCTGGGTGACCCCCAGCGGATGTATGGCGTGATTCATATCGCTGGCACCAATGGAAAAACCTCCACCGCTCGGATCACCGAAAGCTTGCTTCGCGCTCATGGACTGCGCACCGGGCTCATGACCTCGCCCCATCTGCACCGAGTGAACGAGCGCATTGTGATTGATGGGGAACACATCACCGATCGGATGCTCGCGGATAACTGGGCTGATGTTGAGCCCTTCATTGCGATGGTGGATGCGGAACTGATTGCTAATGGCGAGCCACCTCTGTCCTACTTCGAGGCACTCACCGTGTTGACTTTTGCCTGCTTCGCGGATGCTCCGGTCGATGTTGCAGTGGTGGAGGCTGGAATGGGTGGGGAATGGGATTCCACCAACGTCGCAGATGGCGACGTTGCCGTGCTCACGCCGATTGCGATGGACCATGTTGAACACCTGGGGCCTACGCTGCGCGACATCGCCCGCACCAAATCGGGGATCATTAAGCCGGCAAGCATGGTTGTCTCTGCGCTCCAATCGGATGAGGTGTGGGATGAAATCGTCACGGCCTGCACACGATTCGAAGCCCCACTCGCGGTCCTAGATCGAGACTTCTTCCTCACCAGCGCTGAGCCTGCTGTGGGAGGCCAACTGCTCTCCGTGTCGGGGCTTGCCGGCCAGTATCGGGACTTGTTTTTGCCACTGCTGGGTGACCACCAAGCTTCTAATGCTGCGCTAGCGATTGCTGCGGTGGAATCGTTCCTGGGCAATGGCACGTTGCCCATGGGCGCCGAGGTCGTTGAGGAGGGCATCGGGTTGGCCAGTAGCCCCGGTCGACTGCAGATCATTGGGTCGCACCCGACCATCCTCGTTGACGCTGCCCACAACCCTCACGGGGCTGAGTCGTTGACCCGGACGCTCATGACGTCGTTTAGTTTCGACAAAGTCATCTGCGTTCTAGGAATTCTGCAGGAGAAAGACGTGGCGGGAATTGTCGAAGCGCTCGACCCTGTGGTCGATCACTTCGTGGTGACCCAGTCGCAATCCGACCGGGCGCTCTCGGTTGCTGATCTTGCCGACACTGTCGCCGAGATCGCTGGGCCGGACCGCGTTGATGCGCGGCCCACCTCCGATGAGGCGATGGCGAGGGCACTTGACCTTGCTGGCACTGAAGGCGGGGTCGTCGTGACTGGTTCGATCACCCTGGTGGCAGAAGTCGTGGAGAGGAGCGCTTAGGTGTCAGGCCCTCGGAGGGATAAGTCAGCGACCGAGTCGCTATTGCAGATTGCGGTGAGTCTTGAAATCGCCCTCGTCTTCTTCGGCGCCCTTGCGCTGAATGGCCTCAGGCTTTACCCGGGTGTTGTCGTGCTGGTCGGGTCACTGGTGGCAATCGCAGTTCTTCTCGTTCTCTATCGCGTTGTTGCGTATCCAGCAGGTCGAATTTTTGGCCATGTGGTGCAGCTCGCGCTGCTCGGAACCTTCTTCTGGGATGTGGTGATGGGAATCTCTGCCCTGGTGATGGTGGGATTCTGGATTTTTGGAGCAATCCGTGGCCCTCAATTAGATCAACTCGCGTCCGACTAAACTCAAGTCACGACCGTGTGAGGGAGAAATAATGTCAACGCTCGAAGAGACACTCGTTCTGATCAAGCCGGATGGCGTTGCACGCAACCTCACCGGCGAGATTCTCGCCCGCATTGAGGCCAAGGGGTATCAGCTGGTGGATATTCGCATGGTCGAGCCAAACCGCGACCTGCTGAGCGCTCACTACGCCGAACACCAGGGCAAGCCTTTTTATGAGCCACTCGTTGCGTTCATGGAGTCGGGCGCTGTTGTGGCACTCCGAATCTCCGGGCATCGCGTGATTGAGGGGATTCGTTCTCTCTGTGGGCAAACCGATCCCACCACGGCAGCGCCTGGAACAATTCGTGGCGACCTAGGGCGCGACTGGGGCCTACCAGTGCAGCAAAACCTCATCCACGCGAGTGATTCGCCGGAGACCGCAGCCCGGGAGCTTGGCCTGTGGTTTAGCGCTCGCTAAATCAGACCGAGAACAACAGCGGGAACTGGATCAGAATCGACAGGCCGATGACGGCGTAGTTGATCACCACCAGAATCCAGCTGTAGGGGAGCCATGCGCTTCCGAAGCTTCGAAGCTTTGCTGATGAGCCGAACATTCCCTGCTTGAGCGCCCAGGGAAGGAAAATCCACCACAGCGGAATGTGGAGTGCCCACACGACCATGCAGTAGAGGCACAGGAAGCCAATGACAAAGACTGCCTGGTAGAACATCCACATGAGCCAGGCGTAAGCGGCAAAAATTCCGAGAGTGAAGAACACCCAAAACCAGCGACGCATCGTCGCCCCGGCGAGGAGTGCCGCGCCCACGGTAGCCACGAGCATGAACCCCGCCACCCCATAGAGCTGGTTCGGAGCATCAAAAAACAGAGTGGCCTGCCAGCTTTGCATGACGTTGCCGCACGAGAAGAACGGGTTGATGTTGCAGCTGGGTGGCGCTCCGGTGAGGGCCAACTGGTATCCCTCGCGGGCCAGAGTGAACGCAGCCAACCAGGAGGCAAGGCCGGTGAACACGAGGTAGAGGGCCATACCTGTTTGTCGTTTTGTGGGGTAGTTCACGAGCTGATTATGACAGCACACCGAGAGGAAAAGCTGACGATGTGCGATACTGGTGCCACGGCGGCACACTCCCACGGGAGTGCACGCCACGACAAAGATTTCTTGGGTCACCGACCCGATGAGGGCATCAGCCCAACAACGAAGTTTTGAATGCACACCGCGTGGTGTGCGGCTAAAGCGTAATAAGTTCCCTTCCCGCTTCGGGTAGGGACTGTGAGGAGTACACCAGAAATGGTGCAGAAAAAAGAAACACCCCCAACTGAGAGTGTGAAGAAGCCAGCGAGGGCCAAAGCCGCCCCCGTAGCCAAGGCGGAAAAGTCAGCAACTGAGAAGCCAAAGACAACCCGCGCGGCATCGACTGCGGTGAAGAAGACTGCTGCTCCCAAGACGGCCAAGGCTGTCCCCGCCGCTGCCCTGTCAGCTGTGTCGACCAAGGATCTAATCTTCAAGGCACCTGACCCTGCATTGTTCCCCACCTGGACGCCTGATGCCGGCGAGCCCGCCGAGGGCGAGAAAGTAATCCGCCGTCGTTCCCGTCAAGGGCGCGTGAGTGTTGAGCCCGATGCCAAAGATGCCAAGGCCACCACGAGGGAGAGCTCGTCTCCTCAACGGGTGCGAGGTTCGACGAGGCTTGAAGCGAAGCGCCAACGTCGCCGCGATGGCCGCGACGGTGGTCGCCGGCGTCAGAGCGTTACTGAGTCAGAGTTCCAAGCCAGGCGCGAGAGCGTTGACCGGGTCATGGTTGTCCGGGAAACAACCGATCGCACCCAGATTGCTGTTGTCGAGGACGCCGTTGTTGTTGAGCACTACGTCGCGCGCTCAGAAGAGTCGAGCCTGATTGGCAACGTTTATCTCGGTCGCGTGCAGAACGTGCTACCCAGCATGGAAGCTGCCTTCGTCGATATCGGCCGTGGTCGCAACGCTGTGCTCTATTCCGGTGAGGTGGACTGGGAAGCAGCGTCGGAGGGTGGCGCATCAGGCCCACGCCGTATTGAGCTCGCCCTCAAGACCGGCGACAGTGTTCTCGTCCAGGTCACCAAAGACCCCATTGGCCATAAGGGTGCGAGGCTCACGAGCCAGGTTAGCTTGCCCGGTCGCTACCTGGTCTATGTGCCAGGCGGCGCCATGAACGGGATTTCACGCAAGCTTCCTGACACCGAGCGCACGCGTCTGAAGACCATCCTCAAGAAGATTCTTCCCGAGAGTGCTGGAGTGATTGTTCGCACCGCAGCTGAGGGCGCCACGGAAGAGCAACTCACCACGGATGTGGAGAGGCTTCAGGCGCAGTGGGAGGCTCTGAGCAAGCAGGTTGAGGGCGCCGAAGCCCCGGAGCTGCTGCATTCTGAACCCGATTTGTTGGTGAAGATTGTGCGCGATGTCTTCAACGAGGACTTCCAGAAACTCATCATCGCCGGCGGCAACGCCAAAGCGACAATTGAGAAGTATCTCGAGCAGGTCGCGCCCGATCTGATTGCTCGCATCGAGGAATACCCGGGTAATGGAGATCCCTTCGTTGAGTACCGGGTGAACGAGGGAATCGCGAAGGCGCTCGATCGTAAGGTCTGGTTGCCAAGCGGTGGGTCTCTTGTCATTGATCGCACCGAAGCTATGACCGTTGTCGATGTCAACACCGGCAAGTTCGTGGGATCCGGTGGCAACTTGGAAGAGACTGTCACTAAGAACAACCTCGAGGCGGCAGAAGAAATTGTCCGCCAGCTTCGCCTGAGGGACATCGGTGGAATCATCGTTGTTGACTTCATCGACATGGTTCTCGAATCCAATCGCGACATGGTTCTGCAGCGCCTGATGGAATGCCTCAGCCGAGACCGCACCAAGCACCAGGTGGCTGAGGTCACCAGCCTCGGACTTGTCCAGATGACCAGAAAGAAACTTGGTCTTGGATTGTTGGAGACTTTCAGCGAGGCCTGCGATGTGTGCCAAGGCAGGGGATTGATTGTTCATCACGAGCCTGTCTCTCGTTCTCGCTCGAGCGAGGCCCCCGCGTCACGTAAGAAGAAGACTTCTAGCCCATCCGCTCCTGCAGGAGTGACCCACCAGATCACCGACGACGCTCGTCAGGCGATTGCTCAGATTGCCAAGAGCACCGTGGGGGCTGGCGCCAAGGCAACAGAGGAAAAGACCCCCGCAGCGAAAAAGCCGAGGCGCTCACGTGCCGGCTCGGTCGACACCGCGGAGGTCCCCAAGATTCTTGATTCCGTGCTTGCCGCACTGCCTGAGCCACCTGCCCCGGGGAAGTCCAAGCGCCGGCGTCGGGCATCTAGTCAAGATGTATAGGGCTCACACTCTGGTGGGTCTCTGTAGCCTCTAGTCATGAGACTGTGGGCGCCACTGGCGTTGCTAGCGACGTTGGTCGCAGTTATTGCCTTTCGTGTCTGGACTAACGAGAACCTGCAACCGCTTGGCGGGCAGCTTCAAGACGTCTTTACCCTCAGCATTAGCCTGCTGATCGAGTCCTTGCCCTTCATCGTGCTGGGCATCGGATTGTCGATCCTGGTTCAGGTCTTTGTTCCCACCTCGTGGTTGGTGAGCTGGCTCCCCAAGAATCCCTTTGCCAGGCGAGCGACTGTGTCGCTCTTTGGCATGTTTTTACCAGTCTGTGAGTGTGGGAATGTTCCCCTTGCCAGAGGCCTGATGGGTCGCGGCTATAGCGTGGGGGACTCCGTCACCTTCTTGTTGGCGGCGCCGATTGTGAACCCCATCACGATCATCACGACCCACCAGGCTTTTGGGTTTGACGATGGAATCTTGGTGGCGAGACTCGCCGCAGGTTTCGCCATTGCGAACATGGTGGGGTGGTTATTGTCTTTGCACCCAGCGCCGGAAACGCTCTTGACCACGCGATTTGCCAAAGAATGCCGGATTCCCTCAAGCGCTGTGACCCAGACCCGATTGTCCCGGGTCGGGTCGCTATTTGTGTCAGAGTCGACCACCTTGATGCCGGCACTCATGGTGGGGGCTTTCATTGCTGGTTCGATTCAGGTTGGTGTCTCCCGCGATGTTCTGGTGGCACTGGGAACTGATCCGATCATCAGCGTCGTGGCGATGCTGGCCCTGGCGTTTGTTGTTTCGGTCTGCGCCAACGTCGACGCGTTTTTCATTTTGCCCTTCGCTCAGACGTTCTTGCCGGGGTCAATCGTGGCGTTCCTCGTCTTTGGCCCGCTGATTGACATCAAGATGGTGGCGCTGTTGCGCACTACCTACACAACGAGGGCTATCGCGACAATCGCTGGCGTAGTGGCCCTATCCGCGCTTGCCCTGGGGACGGTGATGAACAGTGTGGCGTAGGTTTTTGGAGTGGCGCGGAGTGATCGCCATCGCTGTGTTAGCCGCAGTATCGCTCTGGCTGGGAGCTGAAGGGCGGCTGGGGTTCTATATTCACCCCCGCTACAACCTGTTCACGATGGTGATGGCCTCACTTGCGATTGTGCTCTTGGTTATCGCGGTGGCAACTCAGCGCGCTGGCAATCACGATCATCATCACAGCCACTCGGAGGGTCGCCGAGGTAGCCGGCAACGGCGTCGTGCCCGCGGGGAGACCTTGTCACTGAGCTTCATCGCAGCGGTCGTCGCAGCCGTGCTGGTGTTGCCCCCGGCAACACTCAGCAGTGCGACTGCGGATAATCGATCCTCGAACGCCGTTGATGCCCTGGGTGCACCGGAGGGTCTCGATAGGGATGGCGGGCTTGAGATCTATGAAACCCTGACCGTTCGAGACTGGGCGAGTTTGCTATCGCAGAATCAGAACCCCTCCCACTACCGGGGTAAGCCCGTCAATACGGTGGGTACTGTCACGGCGAGTGAGGGTTCGCCGGACGTCTTTCTGCTCACCCGTTTTGTTGTCACCTGCTGCGCGGTGGACGCCCAGCCCGTCAGCATCCCGGTCTATATGCCGGGCTGGAGAGACGAGGTGGCAGTGGATAGTTGGGTGCGCATTGAGGGCGGGTTTCAGCCCTCCCCCTCCGGGGTCACGGGCTCTCCCGTGGTGATTGTGCCGCTGTCAATAACGGACGAGGAGGTGCCCAATGAGCCTTACCTTTTCTGATCCGGGGGCGCCCTCGTCCAGGAAGCAGTATCGAACAGGCCTGCTCGCCGTTGTCCTTGTGACCTCGCTGATAGCGGTCGCTGCCGTGGTGGGGACGCTCACTGAAGGCCCCCGTCTTCGCAGTGCCACGATTGATGAAACCACCGCCATCCAGGCGTCTGGGGTGAGCTTGACCTTGCGCAGTGATCGCGCTGTGACGGAAGTATCCGAGACTCAAGTCACCATCACGCCGGAGGCTGCCTTTAGCGTGGAGACCACAGATCTTGATGTTCGGGTTGTTTTTGCGCAGCCGCTCCTTGCAGCGACCACCTACCGGGTGAGTGTGAGCTCGGTAGCCCCGAGGGGGTTTGGCGCCAGAGGAACCTGGGAGACCAGTTTTCAGACGCCTCCCGAAGAACTGTTGTTCCTGCGACCCGCTGGGCAGCAGGACGAGCTTGTCCGATTGGTACTCGACGGTTCTGCCCCCGAGGTGGTCTACCAGGCGCAGGGGATCCAGAGCTTTACCCGTGTGGGGGTCGTCTACGCAGTGTTGCGCAGCGTAGAGAGTGAAACTTTTCTGGAGTTGGTCGAGCCTGGCTCCGGCGCCGTGGATCGCATCCCTGACACCCCGGGGATAACGCTGGCTGGGATGGCCCGCTCCTCCTGGGGAACAACGCTGGTTCTCACCGCAGACGTGGAGCTTCGAGGGCGGGCGGGGACGTTTCGCGCTCTAGCGCTTCTCGATACGTTGGGCGCCCGGACGCCAGAGGTGGTCGAGGGCGTTGATGGGAACCCGCTAGGGGTCACGAAGGTTGCCGTCTCCGATGTCTCGGGGAACATCGTCGTGTGGCTTCGAAACCAGAGCCTTGTCCGCTTTGATCCGCTGACCGGGATTGTCGTGCCCTTGGGGACAGCTGCCGAATTGTGGGGGTTTGATGCTCTGGGTGAGTCTGCGCTGTACGTGGATTCGCTGGGGACGCTCGCACGAAGTTTGGCCGATGGGTCAGAGAACCGTATCCCTGCGGGCCAACTAGAGGGTTTCCCGGTATTCCACGAGTTCACGGTTCTTGGCCCCGATGGCACCGCGTTTCAACGGGTGGTGGTTCCGGGTGTTGCCGATGGTCCGCCCTACACCTTGGTCACCCAAGAAACCTCGGATGCTGTTCATACGAGGCTGATTGGGAGTTTGCAGACACCTCAGAGCATCGGTGTGATTGGCCTCTCGCCGAATGGCCAGTATCTGGTCGCCGAGGTAAACCCTGCCCCGAGCCTCACCGGATTTGCGGGGCTTGGCCCGGAGATCATTCGGCGCGACACCTCGCTGGTGATTCATGACACCCGCGCCCAGGCCATCTTCGCGGAGATTGCTGGTTACACCTTCACCTGGTAAGCGGGCGTAGTTGCCGGGGAAGGGCCAATGGTCTATTCTGGAGCGCTGGTGCACTTTTTTCAGGGTTTCCTTCCGCACCATCATCGATATCAGTAACAAGGCAGGTTTCATCGTGGTCTATGCAGTTGTGCGCGCTGGCGGGCGTCAAGAAAAGGTAGAGGTTGGCTCGATCATTACGGTCGACCGCATTGCTGCCGACGCCAAGAACTCCGTGACCCTCGCACCTGTCCTGTATGTGGACGGCGCGAGCGTGACCCACGACAAGAAGGAACTCGACAAAATCACCGTCACTGCTGAGGTTCTTCAGGACCTGCGTGGCCCGAAGATTGTCATTCAGAAGTACAAGAACAAGACTGGTTACAAGAAGCGCCAGGGCTTCCGTTCTGAACTCACCAAGCTCAAGATCACCGGAATCACAAAGAAGTAAGGGACGAGGACATGGCACATAAGAAGGGCGCATCGTCGACCAGGAACGGTCGCGACTCCAACCCCCAGTACCTAGGCGTCAAGCGATTCGGCGGACAGATTGTTAAGGCCGGCGAGATCTTGATTCGCCAGCGCGGCACTCACTTCCACCCCGGAGACAACGTAGGTCGCGGCAACGACGACACGCTGTTTGCTCTGGCAGCTGGCGAAGTGAAGTTCGGCACCAAAGGTGGCCGCAAGGTTATCGCGGTAGTCGAGGCCACTTCCTAGAATCCAAGATTTAGGCAGGACGGGGGCGAGCTGCGGCTCGCCCTTTCCGCTTTCTAGCAACCATCAGAATCTGATTCACGAAGGAGGATGACCATGACGACATTTGTCGACGAAGTTGTTGTTCACCTTCGCGCCGGCCACGGCGGACACGGTTGCGTGTCCGTCCGCCGGGAAAAATTCAAGCCACTCGGTGGCCCAGATGGTGGTAACGGTGGCCATGGCGGCGACGTCATCCTCGTTGCTGACCCTCAGGTCACCACTCTGTTGGATTATCACCACCGCCCCCACCGCACGAGCACCAACGGGTCTCCCGGCATGGGCGACTCCCGCCACGGCAAGAGTGGTGAGGACGTGACGCTTCCTGTGCCGGTGGGGACTGTCGTGAAGGACGCGCAGGGCAACCTGCTTGTCGATTTTGATCGCCCCGGGATGACACTCTGCATCGCACCCGGCGGGCGTGGGGGATTGGGAAACGAGGCGCTTGCCTCCACCGCCAGAAAAGCTCCGGGTTTTGCACTGCTGGGCACCCACGGTTTTGAGGGCGATGTTCACCTGGAACTCAAGATTGTCGCCGATGTCGCGCTGGTCGGCTTCCCCAGTGCCGGCAAATCAAGTCTCATTGCTGCGGTGTCAGCGGCCACCCCGAAGATTGCTGACTACCCGTTCACCACCCTGCACCCCAACCTTGGGGTGGTGGACGCCGGTGGCGTCCGCTTCACCATGGCTGATGTGCCAGGGCTCATTCCCGGTGCGAGCATTGGTAAGGGCTTGGGTCTTGAGTTCCTCCGCCACGTCGAGCGGTGCACCGTCCTCGTCCACGTGGTTGACTGCGCGACTCTGGAGCCAGACCGTGACCCACTGGGCGACCTGGACCAGATCCTGACGGAGCTGTCGAATTACCCGCTCGAAGCCGACAAAGTGCCCCTGCAGGACCGCCCAGCCCTGGTGGTGCTGAACAAGGTAGATGTCCCAGACGCCTGGGACCTTGCGGCGATGGTCACCCCAGATTTTGAGGGCCGTGGGCTTCGGGTCTTCCCGATTAGCACGGTCAGTAAGGCTGGGCTCGAGCCCCTCCTCTATGCCCTCGGTGACCTAGTCAAAGAGCACCGCGCCCGTTTGGCAAAAGAAGCAGAAACACCAACCCGCATTGTGGTGCGACCCAAAGCCGTCAACGAAGCACCGTTTGTTGTGGTCATGGAGGGCACGAGCGAGGGGAACCTCTATCGCATCATCGGTGAGAAGCCAGAGCGCTGGGTAGAGCAGACGGACTTCACGAATGACGAAGCCGTGGGGTTCTTGGCGGATCGCCTGATGAAAATCGGTATTGATGAGGCGCTCTTCAAAGCCGGCGCAACTCCTGGAGCTCCTGTCATTATTGGAGCTGGCCAAGGCCAAGTGTTTGATTGGGAGCCAACCCTCTCCAGTGCAGCAGAATTGATGGCAGCTCCGCGTGGGACTGACCCCCGCCTCCTTGAGGATGGGCGCCCCACCAGAGCCAAGCGCAAGGCGACGTATCACGAGCGGATGGATGCCAAAGCTCGAGCCCGAGCAGAACTTGATGACGAACGACAGGCAGGAATGTTCTCTGATGACGATGAGTGAGACGCTGACTGATGCCAAGCGCATTGTGGTGAAGGTGGGCTCGTCCTCGATCAGTGGGGAGCGCGAGCACCAAATCACCGGGCTGGTTGATGCCCTGGCTGCCTGGCGCGCCAAGGGTCGCGAGGTTGTCTTGGTGTCCTCCGGTGCCATTGCTATTGGCGCGCCGTTTCTCCAATTGAGTGACCGCCCACAAGACCTAGCAACACAGCAGGCCGCTGCAGCTGTCGGCCAGGCGCTCCTGATGGCGAGATACCAGGGGCTCTTTGAGAAGTATTCGATGATTACCGGCCAGGTCTTGCTCACCGTGGGTGACATGGAAAATGACACCCACCGGACCAACGCGCTGCGCACGATGGAGCGCCTCTTGGGGCTAGGAATCATCCCTATCGTCAACGAGAATGACACGGTGGCGACCCAAGAAATTCGCTTTGGCGACAATGACCGCTTGGCCGCCATGGTCGCCGAGCTGGTCTCGGCGGACCTTCTGGTCCTCTTGAGCGATGTTGATGGCCTGTATACCAAGCCTCCGAGTGAGCCAGGGGCCACCAAGATTGAGGTCGTCCCCTTTGGTATGGATTTGGAACAGATTGAACTGGGTGCAGCGCTGGTCAACAGCGTGGGCACCGGCGGGGCAGTGACGAAGGTTAGTGCCGCAAAAATGGCGACTGGTGCCGGTATCCCTACTGTGCTCGCTGCCACTGATTCACTGGCCCGCGTCGTTGCTGGCGAGGTGACAGGAACCTGGTTCGAGCCAGCCGACCTACACTAGACCCGTGTCTGAATCCACCGAAGCGTCTGCCCTCCTCGAGCCCAGGCTGCGCGCCACCAAGGCTGCCTCTCGAGTGCTCCAGCGCGCGTCTGCTGCAACGAGGGACAAGGCGCTAGCAGCCATCCAGGCTGGCCTTGTTGCCCAGAGCGATGAGATTCTTGCGGCCAACGCTGAGGATCTGCGCCGCGGTGACACTGAGGGCATGAGTGCGGGGCTCCAGGACCGTCTGCGGCTCACCCCCGAACGGATTCACGGACTTGTCGAAGCGGTGGGCGCGATTCGGGCGCTGCCAGACCCTGTGGGTGATGCATTGCGTGGCATGACACTTCCGAATGGTCTCCAAGTGTCGCAGGTGCGGGTGCCTTTCGGTGTTGTTGGCGCTATCTATGAGGCGAGGCCCAATGTGACAGTGGACATCACTGCCTTAGCCCTCAAGAGTGGGAATGCGGTGGTCTTGCGCGGTGGGTCGGCAGCCGAGTCCACCAACACCGTGATTGTCGCCATGATGAATCGCGCCCTGGAGAGTGTCGGCCTTCCGGGTGCCGCCATCGCGAGTGTTGACGATGTGGGGCGCGAAGGAGCGCAAGCCATGATGTGGGCGCGAGGACTCATCGACGTTCTCATTCCCCGCGGCTCCGCAGCGCTCATCGAGGCAGTGGTTACGCAGTCACAGGTTCCGGTGATTGAAACCGGGTCGGGCGTTGTGCACATTTTTGTTGACGAGAGCGCAGACCTCGACAACGCGGTGGACATCATCGTCAACGCAAAGGTTCAGCGCCCGAGTGTCTGCAACTCGCTGGAAACTTTGCTCGTTCACCGCAGTGTTGCCGATCGCCTTCTTCCAGGCGTTGCGGTGGCACTGGCGAAATGCTCTGTGGTGCTACACGGGTGTGAGGCGACGAGAGTGTTGATTCCAGAGGCTAGTGAAGCCACGGAGGCTGACTGGGCAGCGGAATACTTGGCCCTTGAGCTCGCCATCAAAGTCGTCGACTCCCTCGATGAGGCTCTCGAACACATCGCCACCTACTCGACCCAACACACGGAATCGATACTGACTAATGACATGGGCAGTGCTGATCGTTTCCTGTCTGAAGTTGACGCTGCTGTGGTGATGGTGAACGCCTCCACACGGTTCACAGACGGCGGAGAGTTTGGCTTCGGCGCTGAGGTGGGCATCTCCACCCAGAAACTGCATGCGAGGGGCCCGATGGGCCTCCCGGAACTCACGAGCACCAAGTGGCTCGTGCGCGGTTCCGGCCAAATCCGCGCGTAGGTGGGCGCGAACGGCGCAGAGCCGGTAGATTAGGGCTTAGTCACCACCCGAAGGGATGTTCACTGTGATTCTTCACGATGTTGTTGTTGCCTCAGGCGAGGTCGTTAATGAGCTTCCCATGCCGACCTGGGCCTATGGCGCCATTTTCATTGGGGGGTTCTTTGCCCTCGCTGTGGTGACCTACAGCTACCGCAATGTTGCTAATCGTCACCGTCACAAATCAGGCGGCGCTGACCACTCGCACGCTGGTCACCACTAAGGGACGATGAGTTCCACAGGCCGCCCCCGTATAGGGATTATGGGTGGCACGTTCGACCCCATTCACCATGGCCACTTGGTGGCTGCTAGTGAAGCCCAAGTCGCACTCGACCTTGATGAAGTGATTTTTGTTCCCACCGGGCAGCCTGCCGACAAGCCAGCAGTATCCCCGGGCGAGCACCGCTATCTCATGACCGTCATCGCAACTGCCTCAAACCCTCGCTTTCGTGTGAGCCGGGTAGACATTGACCGCCCCGGCCTCACCTACACAGCAGACACCCTTGATGACATGCGGCGTGAGTTTCCAGACGCCGACCTGTTCTTCATTACTGGCGCTGATGCTCTGCAGACCTTCTTGTCCTGGAAAGACGCGGAGAAGCTCACGGCCAAGGCCCACTTTGTGGGAGTGTCGAGGCCGGGCCACGAGCTCTCCGCTGCGGGCCTCCCGGCTGGTGGTGTGACGGTGATGGAAGTTCCTGCGTTGGCGATTTCATCCACTGACTGCAGGACTCGTGTCAAGGCGGGGCACCCGGTGTGGTACTTGGTTCCCGATGGCGTAGTCCAGTACATTGCCAAACATCGTCTGTATCGGGGTGACAAGTGACTAACCAGCAAACCGGGCAACCGATGTCCCGGCGTGAGCGCCGGGCGTTGACCGAGCAAAGCCTCCAGCAAGG
>JBIIFP010000061.1:0-6932 GCA_044237205.1 Pontimonas sp.
ACCAAGGGCGCCCTGTAATAGTGGGCTCTCGCGTTGTTGTCTATGACTACGGCTCAGGCAATGTGCACTCAGCGCTCAAAGCTCTCGAGCATGCTGGCGCAGATGTCACCCTGACCAACGACCGCGAGGAAGCCCTTGAGGCACACGGCTTGGTGGTCCCTGGTGTTGGCGCTTTCGCGACCGTGATGGCTGCTCTGCACGAGGTCGGCGGCGAAGAAGTCATCGATAAGCGCGTCGCCGGGGGGCGCCCGGTGCTGGGTATTTGCGTGGGCCTCCAAATCATGTTTGAGCGGGGAATGGAACACGGAGTCGATACGCCAGGACTTGGCCAATGGCCAGGAACCATAGAGCAGCTAGAGGCGCCGATCCTTCCCCACATGGGGTGGAACACCATTGAGGCCGCTCCTGGAAGCGCTCTGTTCTCAGGTGTCGAGTCCGAGCGCTTCTACTTCGTGCACTCCTACGCAGCGACCCAGTGGTTGCTGGAGGACACCGGGTCGCTGCCGTCACCATTCGTGTCGTGGGCAACACACGGGCAACGATTCGTTGCCGCTGTCGAGAACGGACCGCTCACTGCCACCCAGTTTCACCCCGAGAAATCGGGGGAGGCAGGGCTTGCGCTCCTGCGTAACTGGGTTAACTCCCTCGTCTGAGCCCGGCGAAAACGGCTCGCAATAACGGGGTAGTATTTCTAACTTGTGCACCGTGGCTGATGCGATGCGCTTCCTCCTCTCGCAAGGTCTCCTACCTCCACTGTCATGAACGAATTCTCTCAATCGCCCTCGTTGATTCTTTTGCCCGCTGTTGATGTTTCCGACGGGAAAGCTGTTCGTCTCACTCAGGGTGAAGCGGGGACAGAGACCTCCTACGGGGACCCGGTTGAGGCAGCCGAAGAGTGGATGCGCCAAGGCGCACAATGGTTACACCTCGTGGATCTTGATGCAGCGTTTGATCGAGGCAACAACCGCGCGGTGATTCGTCGCGTGGTCAAGGCTGTGGGCAAGAAAGTCAACGTCGAGCTCTCTGGGGGGATTCGCGATGACGAGTCCCTGGAAGACGCTCTCTCTACCGGCGCCGTTCGAGTGAACCTGGGGACTGCTGCGCTCGAGAACCCCGAGTGGACTGCGCACGTCATCTCTGAATATGGCGAAGCTATTGCGGTGGGACTTGATGTTCGTGGTGAAACACTCGCAGCCCGGGGATGGACCAAAGACGGTGGCAACCTCTTTGCCACGCTGGATCGTTTGAATGAGTGTGGTTGCGCCCGCTATGTGGTCACCGATGTGACCAAAGATGGAACCATGCGAGGCCCCAATATCGAGCTGTTGAAGAATGTGCTCCAGCAAACCAATCATCCGGTGATTGCCTCGGGCGGGATTTCCTCACTCGACGATGTCGCCGCACTGCGTGAGTTAGTTCCGTTGGGCCTTGAGGGAGCAATCCTCGGCAAAGCCCTCTACGCCGAGGCTTTCACGCTCACCGAGGCCTTGGATGTTGCCGGCCGCTGATTCGGCTGGCCAGCCTTTCGAGGGCCGGTCTTTTTCTCCCAACCCCTTCGCTAACGACTCAGGGGAGGTTGACCCGGTTCTGGGAGCCTCTCTCGCGGCCTTCCAAGAGATCCTTGATCGGGACCCCGAGCAGCGCACGCAGGCCGACTTGGCTGGCGCATGGACCCGGTGCGTGGAATCACTCGGCCGGGCCAGGGTGCTGAGCCCACTAATCGCTGAGGCTGGCGATTACGGTCTGAGCGAGACTGGTGCGATCGTTGAGAAGACGCAGGAGCTCTCTGTTCCCCATCTCGAAGGCCCCGATGGACGAGCCGTTGTTCCGGTGTTTAGTGCTGTCGATGCGATGGCCAGGTGGAACCCACAGGCACGACCGATTCCCGTCGAGGGCTCGAGAGCTGCGCTTGCCGCCGCCAGTGACGGGCTTGCGCTAGTTCTCGACCCTGGCTCACCGGGAACCAGGATCTTTCGCCGCAGTGCTCTAGCAGCGGCGGCGACCGTCAACGCTTATCTGGCGCCGTGGGTGGATGAGGAAGTGCGCAGTGGGTTTGCCGCGGTGCTCGGGGAGTATTCAGAAATTGTTGTTCACCGGGTGGTGTGTGGAGACCTGACGCAGACTCTCGCAGGGCCCGAAGTTGTCGTTGTTCTGGGCCTAGTGCCAGGGCTCAGTCGGGATGCGGTGGCCTCCCTGGTCGAGAAGATTTCCAGCCGATTTGCTAGTGACCCCGTCATTGCTCAGCGCTGCGATGGCGTTGGCGTCAAGGTGTTGCCGGCCTAGTTGACCGGGCCGGTGTATTTTTCGCCGGGTCCCTGACCGGGGGCATCCGGGAAGGTGGAGGCTTCCCTAAAGGCCAGCTGAACGCTGCGCAAACCATCGCGCAGGCTCCTCGCGTGGTGATCACCAATCTCAGGCGCGGCGGCGGTGATGAGACCGGCCAGTGCAGTGATCAGCTTTCTGGCCTCTGCAAGGTCTGTTTCCTCATCCGGGTTGTTAGCAAGTCCACACTTCACAGCGGCAGCCGAGAGAAGGTGAACGGACACCGTGGTGATCAGCTCAACGGCTGGAACTTCAGCAATATCGCGTGCCTCATCGTCGATGGAATCACTCACGGCGTCCCAAACCTTCCACTCGCATACCGGCCTAAAGCCTGCTATCGTTGCCCATGCTTCTCGCTCCCAGAGTGGGAAGCATGCGAAAGTGGAGAAACCTCCCACCCGCGTGGGCCTGCAGTACTAAGGCTACCGGGTCGTTGCACTCCGTGAATCTCATCAGGTTCACAGCGTCAAGGGTGCGAAATAGTCACTACGGCTACGGGGTTTGTCTGTCTATCGCGTGAACACAACGCTGACAGAACAGGAGACAGGCATCAGCGATCCCAGGATTAACGACCGCATTCGGGCTAGCGAGGTTCGCCTCGTCGGGCCCGAAGGTGAGCAGGTCGGAGTCGTGCGCATCGACGTGGCTCTGCGGTTAGCTCAAGAAGCTGACCTCGACTTGGTCGAAGTGTCACCAAATTCGAACCCACCGGTAGTCAAGGTTATGGACTACGGCAAGTTCAAATACGAGGCGGCACAGAAAGCTAAGGAAGCCCGCAAGAACCAGGCGAACACGATCCTCAAAGAGGTTCGGTTCCGACTGAAAATCGATACACACGACTACGAGACCAAGCGCAAGCGTGCAGAGAGTTTCTTGCAAGCAGGCGACAAGGTCAAGGCGATGATCTTGTTCCGCGGACGTGAGCAATCACGACCAGAACAGGGTGTTCGACTTCTGCAGCGTTTTGCCGAGGATGTCGCCGAACACGGAATTGTGGAATTCACCCCGACCATTGATGGTCGCAACATGGTGATGATCATTGGCCCGTTGAAGTCGAAAGCTGATGCTAAAGCCGCCCAGGCCAAAGCGAAGACCGCCAAACCAGCTCGCGCAACCGAGCCGGAGGTAGTCCTCGAGGAAGCACCGGCCGCGAAAGCGCCAGCCGTGAAGGCACCAGCCGCACCAAAAGCCCCAGCAGCACCAAAGGCAGCCAAGGCCGCCCCCAAGACCCCCACAGAAAAGAAGGAAGAGACAGATGCCTAAGCAGAAGAGCCACTCGGGAACGAAGAAGCGCTTCAAACTGACCGGCACCGGCAAGGTCATGAAGCAGGGTGCAGGAATGCGCCACAACCTGGAAAAGAAGTCCAGCAAAGTAACCCGCCGCCTCAACCAAGAACAGGTTGTTGCGCCGGCGGACGCCAAAGTCATCAAGAAGTTGCTCTCGAAATAAGCCTGACCACAAAGGACAAGAATCATGGCACGTGTAAAGAATGCGGTAAACGCACACAAGAAACGTCGGGTAGTTCTCGAGCGCGCTCAGGGTTACCGCGGCCAGCGCTCCAGGCTGTACCGCAAGGCAAAAGAGCAGGTCATCCACTCGCTCGTCTACAGCTACCGCGATCGTCGCGCACGCAAGGGCGACTTCCGTCGCCTCTGGATCCAGCGCATCAACGCGGCTGCCCGTGCGAACGGCATGACCTATAACCGGTTTATCCAGGGCCTTGGCCTTGCCGGTATTGAGGTTGACCGTCGCATGCTCGCTGAACTGGCAATCCACGAGCCCGGCGCTTTCGCCACGCTCGTTGAGGAAGCCAGGAAGGCTCTGCCTAAGGACACCTCGGCACCAGTCATCAAGTAGTTTCTTATCCCCTAACAAACGCCACGCGCATCACGCGCGTGGCGTTTGTTGTTAGCGGCCGTTAAGCGAGCCTTCAGCTGGCGTTTGGTCGGGGCACATACTCTGGTCACGTGTTAGAAAACCCCAGGTCACCTGCTGTTCGTGCTGTGGCGAAACTTGCCAAGAAGCAACGCCGCATGGAAGCCCGCCTTTTCCTGGTGGAGGGACCCCAGGCAGTCCGGGAGGCTCTGCTCACCAGACCAGAGCTGATTGTTGATGTGTTTATTACGCAGGGGGCCATGGACCGCCACAGGGATCTCGTGTCCTTGGCAGCCGAGAACGATGTCCAGTTGACGCTCGCGACCGAGAAGGTGCTCGAGGAGATGGCGGACACGATAACCCCGCAGGGCGTAGTCGCCGTCTGTGGCTTCAACGATGTCACTCTGAGTGAGGTGCTGGCGAAAAAGCCAGCGTTGATTGCTCTGCTGCACCAGGTTCAAGACCCCGGCAACGTGGGCAACATCATCCGCACTGCTGACGCGGCCGGTGCTGACGCCGTTGTGGTGACAGCCGAGAGCGTTGATGTGTACAACCCCAAAGCTGTCCGGGCCAGCACCGGCAGTATTTTTCATGTCCCGGTTGTCGTGGCTGCGGATTTGGGGCAGACGATTACCGCCCTTCGGGCCGCTGGCATTTCTGTGTTGGCTACTGATGCCGCTGGTCAAAGCTTGAGTGAGGTTCGAGACTCCGGCGCCCTCGCGAAACCCGTTGCGTGGTTGCTGGGCAACGAGGCGCACGGCCTCAGTGATGAGGATGAGGAGCTCGCCGATGCGGTTGTCTCGGTGCCCATCTTTGGCCAGGCAGAGTCGTTGAGCTTGCAGACAGCGGCTGCCGTGTGTTTATACGAGTCGGCATTTGCCAAGCGTCACCAGGCCTGACGCCTTGTAGACTTTGCCCTCGTGTCCTCGTCTCATGAAATTTCCGCGGAGAGCGTCGCTTCGGCTGTTGCCGCAGCGGTTGACGCATTCGCGCGAGCCACGACACTAGACGCGCTCAAGAAGGAAAAAACCACCCATCTTGGGGAGCGCTCCGAGCTCTCGTTACTGAATGCCACCCTGCGCGATGTCCCCCCAGATCGCAAAGCAGACGCCGGCAAGCTCATGGGTGAGGCCAAGGGTGCGGTTCAAACCGCCTATCAGAAGGCTGAAGCGCTTCTTGACGCCGAAGAAGAAGCAGCGAGCCTTCATGCGGAGGCCCTCGACATGACTGCTGTTGGCGCCAGGCGCCATCAGGGTGCCAGGCATCCGCTCAGCGTGCTGATGGAGGACATGGCCGATGTCTTTGTCTCCATGGGGTGGGAAATTGCCGAGGGTCCAGAGCTCGAGCACGAGTGGTTCAACTTTGACGCGCTGAACTTTGACGCTGATCACCCGGCCAGGGCGATGCAGGATACGTTCTTTGTGGAGCCAGTGGAGCGTCATATGGTCCTGCGCACCCACACGAGCCCTGTCCAGATTCGCTCACTGCTGGAGCGTGAATTGCCGGTTTATGTCGTCGCTCCCGGTCGCGTCTATCGCACCGATGAACTCGACGCCACTCACACCCCGGTGTTCCACCAGATTGAGGGCATCGCCATTGATCAGGGCCTCACGATGGCTCACTTGCGGGGAACGTTGGAGCACCTAGCACGCGCCATGTTTGGTGAGGGCGCGAAGATTCGACTCCGACCCAACTATTTCCCCTTCACCGAACCCAGCGCTGAGCTAGATATTTGGCACCCGACGTTTAGCGGGGGCGCGCGGTGGATCGAGTGGGGCGGCTGCGGAATGGTCAACCCCAACGTGCTACGCGCCGCAGGAATTGACCCCGAGGAATATCAAGGCTTTGCCTTTGGGATGGGCATTGAGCGCACGCTCATGTTCAGAAACAACGTGCAGGACATGCGCGACATGGTCGAGGGAGATGTTCGATTCTCCGGCCAGTTCGGGATGGTGGTCTAGTGCGCGTCCCACTGTCCTGGCTTGGCGAATACGTCGAACTCCCGGCGAAGACCACCCCAGAATCTGTTCACGAGGCACTGGTCTCTATCGGCCTCGAAGAAGAAGACATCCACCGCTTCGAGGTCACCGGCCCCGTGGTTGTCGGGGAAGTCCTCGATTTCGTCGATGAACCCCAAAGCAATGGAAAGACCATTCGCTGGTGCCAAGTGAAGGTTGCGACCAAAGACGCCCCGGATGCTCCCGCTGTGCGCGGGATTGTGTGTGGAGCCCACAACTTTGTCGTCGGCGACGAGGTTGTGGTGGCTCTGCCAGGCTCCGTGTTGCCTGGACCGTTTCCCATTTCTGCCAGGAGCACCTACGGGCACACCTCCGATGGCATGATTGCCTCGGCCAAAGAGCTCGGGCTTGGCGATGACCACACCGGGATTCTGCGTTTAGTCACGATGGGCATCTCGGCTGAAGTCGGCACTGATGCCATCAGCCTGCTCGGCCTTGACGATGTCGCAGTGGAGGTCAACGTCACACCGGATCGGGGTTACGCGCTCTCGATTCGTGGAATAGCCCGCGAGTATCACCACGCCACGGGTGCCAAGTTCCAGGACCCCGCACTTAGTGTCACTCCCGTTCCTGGTTCCGGTTTTGAGATTGCTCTCTCGGATGGGGCACCCATTCGCGGGACCCAGGGGTGCCACGCTTTTGTCGCTCGCACGGTGCGCGGTATTGACCCGACCCTGCCCACCCCGCCGTTCATGGTCGCCAGACTCGTGCTATCT
>JBIIFP010000062.1:0-6884 GCA_044237205.1 Pontimonas sp.
AGTTTCGCCTTGAATATAGGCGATGCGGTGGGGAGTCCAGAGTCGTTGGAAGGCGTCAGGCACTCCCGGCAGGGATGCCGCGTCGAAAGTTGCGAAACCCTCCTCTGGCGAGTTAGGCATGCGCCCGAGTTTCGATGGCGGCCACAATCTCGTCGATGGCGTCCTGAATTGCTACGCCGTTTTTCTGAGAGCCATCTCGATACCTGAAGCTCACCGCTCCTCCAGCTCTGTCGTCCTCGCCTGCAATCAGAAGGAAGGGGACCTTGTCCATCGTGTGGGTGCGAATCTTTTTGGGCATCCGGTCATCAGAAGCGTCGAGCTGCGCCCTCACGCCGAGCGCGGCAAGCCGGTCAATGATCTCCCCCATGTACTCGGCGTACTCATCGGCAACCGGTATTCCCACGACCTGGATTGGGGACAACCACGCGGGGAATGCCCCAGCGTAGTGCTCAGTCAAAACTCCGAAAAATCTTTCAATCGAACCAAAAAGTGCACGGTGAATCATGATGGGTGTTTGCCTGGTTCCATCGGCAGCCTGATATTCAAGCTCGAAACGCTTAGGCAGAGTGAAATCAAGTTGAATGGTGGACATCTGCCAGCTTCGGCCGATTGCATCCTTGGCCTGTACGGAAATCTTCGGGCCATAGAACGCGGCTCCGCCAGGGTCTGGCACAAGGGTCAACCCCGAAGCTGTGGCCACCGATTCCAGTGTGCTCGTTGCCCTCTCCCACAGCTCATCAGAGCCGACGAACTTGTCGCTGCTCTCATCCCTTGTCGAGAGCTCCAGATAAAAGTCGGTCAGCCCAAAGTCGCCGAGCAAGCGCAGGACGAAATCAAGCAGGCTCGTCAGCTCAGATTCCAGGTCATCGGGGGTAACGAAAATGTGGGCGTCGTCCATGGTGAGACCCCGCACGCGGGTAAGGCCGTGAACGACGCCACTCTTCTCATAGCGATAGACGGTGCCAAACTCAAAAAGCCGCAACGGTAGCTCGCGGTAGGAGCGCTGGCGTGAGCGGAAAATCAGAATGTGGAACGGGCAGTTCATCGGCTTGAGGTAATAGTCCACGCCCTGCTTTGTTATCGCGCCGCTGGAATCCCTTTGCTCGTCCATCTGAATGGGCGGGAACATGCCCTCCTTGTACCAAGAAAGGTGGCCTGAGGTCTCAAACAGCTCACCCTTGGTGATGTGCGGGCTGTAGACGAATTCGTAGCCGGCCTGTTCATGCTGCTGGCGCGAGTAGTCCTCCATGACGCGACGGATCACGCCACCCTTGGGGTGGAATACGGCGAGGCCCGACCCAATTTCATCAGGGAAGGAGAACAGATCAAGTTCAATACCGAGCTTGCGGTGGTCACGCCTGGCTGCTTCTTCAAGACGGGTTACGTAGTTGGCCAGGTCTTCCTCAGTGGCCCACGCGGTGCCATAGATGCGCTGTAGTTGCGGGTTCTTCTCGCTCCCCCGCCAGTAGGCAGCCGCGACACGGGTTAACTTCCAGCCCTTACCAATCAAACGGGTGTTGGGCAGGTGGGGCCCCCGGCATAGATCGCTCCACACTCGATCCCCGCTTCGGGTGTCGATGTTGTCATACATGGTCAGCTCGCCTTCGCCGACCTCGACGCCCTCGGCCGCCGCGTCCACGCCAGCACTGCCTTTGAGCTCAACAAGTTCGAGCTTGTAGGGCTCTCCGGCGAGCTCCCTGCGGGCCTCGTCTGAGCTCACTACGCGCCGCACAAAGCGCTGACCGCTCTTGATGATCGAGTTCATCTGCTTCTCAAGTGCTGCTAAATCCTCAGACGAGAAAGGCTCTGCCACATCGAAGTCATAGTAGAAGCCATCGGTAATCGGGGGCCCAATACCCAACTTGGCATCCGGATTCACCTTGTGAACAGCTTGCGCGAGGACGTGAGCGGTCGAGTGACGGAGAATCTCAAGGCCCTGGGGCGAGTGGAGATGGACAGGACCAACAACGTCACCCGAGTGCACAGATGAGTGAAGGTCGCGCAACTCCCCGTTGACGACGATCGCCACCACAGACGCATCCGGAAAGAGTTGGTCCCCGGAGGTGTCACTGGCCACGGTAATGGCGGACTCTGAGGAAGGTGAACTCACGTCAATCGGGCTTTCTGAAGGCGGAAACTCTGCTCACCACCTTAGTGGGGCCAGTGGGCGAGGGCTTGTAGTGGGCGATACTGGGATCGAACCAGTGACCTCTACCGTGTGAAGGAAGCGCGCTACCCCTGCGCCAATCGCCCAATCTAGATTTGTCGGAAGCCAGCGCAATTCCATCGAGGTGGCGAGAAAATTTCAACTCGTTTAGTCTCGATGGACCCGCGACTAAAGAACCGCACAATTTCCCGATGATGGCAGAGTTTAGTGCTCGCCTAACACCCACAAAATCTAATTGTGATGACCGATAGCTTCAAAAATTACCCCAGATATTAGGAGAGAACCCTCTAAATTCAGGTGGTTTTTGTCCCGGTAGAGCAAGTCACCTGAGTCCGACAACATGCTGCAAACATCCTGCTCGCAGAATTCTTCATACGTCCGAATAATCGCTACGCCGGGAATAGAATCGGCGAGCGCTTGGATGGCCCGTGCCTCGGAAACCCCATCCGCGGAGTTCCGCGGGCTGACGCAATCATTTTCTGAATCACGTGAGCTCAGTACAACCTCAAATTTGCACACTTCCGCTCTGGTGGAAAAACTCGGATTATCGTCGGTAATGAACACTCGCTTTCCCGCCTCCACGAGGCGGCTTAACTCGGCGCCAAGCTCCTCTTCTGGAATTCCACGTCCAGCCCACCATGCAGAGATAATTACGGTTTCTATCTCTTCGCTGTTTTCCACGTACTGAAGAATCTTGGCGAACTGGGGACCCGAGGAGGGCACTGGCAGAGCATTCTGAATGAAGTAAACAAAATTGTCTGGCGATACGCTTGCTAAACCGTAGAAAAGGGTCTCCGCGTGACTGTCTCCAACCAGTGCCACCGTCGGCGGAGTGGACAGACTCGATTGGTAACACCTGATGTGTGACCGCCACACCGGCGCCTGTTGAAGGATCTCGTCTCGCTCACAGGGAGAGAAGGCCTCTTCGTAAGCCAAATGGAAGTCTTCGTGTCCAGTGGCGCCAGGGTGGGCAACTTCCCACACCCCCATCTTCTGCCCGATGCTTTCTTGCAGCGGGGAGAGCGCACTCAACGATCCAACAATGAGCAGAGGCGCCAACCCGAACCCCATAAATCGAATTAGTGTGGTGCGCGAATTGGAAACCGGACGCTTCAGCGGAATTTCGAGATATCGATGTGACAAATATGCGAGAGTCAGAGATATCACCACTCCTAGGACGACGAATGCGGCTGAACCAGGAAAAAGTAGGTTCGCTAGGAAAAGGACGGGCCAATGCCAGAGATAAAGAGGGTACGAAATGTTGCCAATCGCAACCGCTATTTTGGACTCTAAAAAATTTGTGACTAGCGACAGTCGATTGGTGGGTATGAGCACCGCGACAGTCCCACTAGTAACTAGCAAGCGCGCTAAGTAAGGATTTTCGACCGCCCCGAACAAGGCTGCGGTTATACCGAGTAAGCCAACAACGGGGAGCCACCGGGTTCTCTCCCGATTCCAGTTTCGACTGATCAAATAGGCGCCAGCACCCGCGAGAAACTCCCAAGCACGGGTTGCTGGACTGTAGAAGCCAAGCCCCACGCTGAAGTCGAACCACGACGGGACAAACTGACTAAAGAAAGACATCATCGTCGCCAGCGCCACAGCTCCAATCAGCAAGGCTTTCTGCTTTTGTGAAGACGTCGAGCCAGTCAGCCTGAGGAACAAAAACAGGGCAAGCGCACCGCCGAGATAAAACTGCTCCTCTACGGAAAGCGACCAGGTGTGAAGCAATGGATTGTTTTCCGGGGCCTCCCCGAAATAGCCTCCGGAAATCTGCGAGATTACAAGATTCGCACTCAGCGTTAACGCTCCCAAGCCAGTTTGGGCTGCTTGATCAAAAAGAGGAAGTCCCGGCATGGAGAATAGCAACAAGGCTAGAACGGTCACCGAAACGACGACCGCTAACGCCGGTGCTAAACGAAGAAATCGGCGGAGAAAAAAACGCTTCAAATCGAGCGCGCCTGTCTCGGCAAATTCCTCCCATAACATTCCGAAAACCACGAATCCTGAAATTGCAAAAAATATATCGACCCCCAAATACCCACTCTCGAGTGGCAGCCGCGCGTGGTATGCCAAGACGGCAACCACTGCCAGTGCTCTCAGACCCTGGATGTCGTTTCTAAATCTCAAGACTCGCCCCTAGACGTGCCGATAATGTGGGGCCATTCTTTTCGCCACTGAGGCTCCAAGTGAATGGGGTGTGCGGTACAACCACTTTTTAATCCGGATTCCACCAATAGCCCCCGCTATTCGAAAATCTGTCCCATCGCATCCATAGGCCAAAGTCTACGCGGGGCTCCACGCACGGGGCGCATTAGTCCCGAACGCCAGCGAAAATCACGGGTGGTGTCGCCATATTAATGGAGTTCAGAAGAGCCCTTGCGAGCGAAATAAGTGCAACCAAACCAACTTTTGGCTAGTGGGCGATACTGGGATCGAACCAGTGACCTCTTCCGTGTGAAGGAAGCGCGCTACCCCTGCGCCAATCGCCCGCATGACAATCCTGCCACACATGCCAACCGCACGCTCAACCGGTAATTCGGGTCTTCCACGACACGGCCCGAACATTTGTGTCTGCCTGATTACATCGGCTAGAGTCGAGGTTCACACGGAGACGTGTGAGTGCGGATGTGGCGCAGTGGTAGCGCATCACCTTGCCAAGGTGAGGGTCGCGAGTTCGAATCTCGTCATCCGCTCGGTGAGGCCCTGAGGTGGGGCATCACAGACGGTGGTGGTGTGGCCGAGAGGCGAGGCAGCGGCCTGCAAAGCCGTTTACACGGGTTCGAATCCCGTCGCCACCTCGGTTGATAATTAAGAGAAATGGGCGATTGGCGCAGTGGTAGCGCGCTTCCCTGACACGGAAGAGGTCACTGGTTCGAACCCAGTATCGCCCACCAGAGTATCTACACCGCGGCGCGGTCTGGGGGTCGTCGCTGCGTGGAGCGAGTCGTCTAACCTAATGTGAGTACTTAGGCTCACACATCAGCGAAGCTTCACAGAAAGATTCCGGTTCATGCCACAGCGTCCCACTCTCCGGAACTATGCAGCGCAAGTGCAGGACTCGCTGGCCCACACGCTTCTCCACGGGATACGAAACGTGCTTCGCCTGAGTAACAGTAGGTCGCTTGGAGCGACTGCGCTTCTGGTTGAGCTGATATCCCAACTTTTCCGGAAGAAGTATCTTCCCCTTCCCGTGCGCACCCTGATCTCACTGTGTCAGCCGATTGACCCCTTGCGCCGATCTCGCAACCTCCCACCGATTGAGCTCGTGATTCCCTTTGTTGAAAAGGACCTGGCCGCTCTCCCGATTGTTCTAGCGGCAGCGAAGCGCAACATCAGAAACCCCCTCGCCACAGTGACCCTCATAACACCCCGAGGCGCCGATGGGAACGGCCCGCGATTTTCGTCCCCGGATTCGTCAACAGCTTTAGAGCAGATTCTTCAGAGCAACCCCGAGGTTCGGGTTCTCTTTGATCAGGACATCCTGGGAACTGCTCTGTTGAACGAACTTAATGCCCGCTTTGGGGCAGGCGATCGCAACGCAGGCTGGGTCATGCAGCAACTCATCAAGCTCTCCGCCGCTCACCAGTCAACCGAGATTGGCGCGCTGATTTTGGATGCGGACACGGTGATGCTCTCGCCAAAAACCTGGATTCGCAGTGACAAGCGCCAACTCTTACAAATAGCCAACGAATACCACGCTGACTTCATGCGTCACGTACTGATGTATTTCGGTGTTCCCAAGAAATACCGGCTGAGTTTCATTACTCACCACCAGCTCATGCAGCCAGAGATTGTGCGCAGAATGTTTCCCGGGGGCTCCGAGTCGCTTCTCGACTGGTGGAAATCTTCGACCGACGCCATTGGTCGTGACTTGGGCGACTACGAGGCTTACGGCTGCTTCCTGGCCCACCACTACCCCGAGCGAGTCGCATACGGTTCGTTTGGGAACCTTTTTTCACCCCACCTGGCAAGGTTCATGCGCGACCTCAGCGAGACGGGCGTCTCGCCTGAGCAGCTCATTCCGGACTACTGCACTGTGTCTTTCCACAGCTGGGCTCAGGTTCCCCTCGATACAGCGTCAGATTAACCCGAGGCTATAGAGCCCGAGATACGCACCAAGACCAATCAGGGCAAGCCCACCACCTGCGCGGACCCACTCCAACCTGGTGGCAGAGCGCGAGAGCCATGTCCTCGCGCTACCTGCGGCTACAGCCCACACCAGGTCACTGGCTATGCCCACCACCCAGAAAAAACCACCCAGCACCAGCATTTGGACTGTGATCGACCCCCTCGCTGGATCGACAAACAGCGGGAAGGACGCAATGAAAAAGACCAGTGTCTTTGCGTTCGTGATGCCCACCACCGAACTATCCAGAAGCAATCGCCTGGTCGACACCGAGGGCGCATCCTCCTGGGCCCTGGCAAATACCCGACGATGCCGGATTCCCTCGATACCGAGGTAGATGAGGAACGCCGCGCCGACCACCTTGACCACACCAAAGAGCGCCTCGGATTGGGACACCACAGCACCCACACCGAAAGCGACGGCGAGGATTTGAATGCCCACGCCGATTCCGTTTCCCAGGACACTGATCACGGCACCCCGCGTGCCAAGAATCATGGCGCGACCGATGACGAAGACGACGCTGGGGCCTGGAACAATGATGACCACGAGGGCCAGAACCATAAACGAAAGCAACGCGGTGGTTTCTGG
>JBIIFP010000063.1:0-6820 GCA_044237205.1 Pontimonas sp.
CTTGCTGTGGTTGGGGGTTTTCTTGCCCATCGCAGCTCTTGTTTCTTCGCTGTTTCTGTGGCGGAGTTGGTCCGGTACCGCCGAGCGCCTGGCCATCATGGTTGTCGCATGGGCGGTTGTTGCGGGCCTGAGCTTAAGCCTCGCGGCACTTGAGCAGGCGTGGCGGGCGTCCGCCCTTCAGGCACTCACAGGCTGAACTAGACTTGGGGCCTGTCCAGCGTGTTTCTCTGTCTTTGTGGTGTTGAAAGGTGACGTTTTTGGCAAAGCCCGTTGTTCTGATTGCTGAAGAGCTCTCTCCGGCCACAGTGGATGCCCTGGGCCCCGACTTCGAGATTCGGCATGCCGATGGCGCTAATCGTGCAGAGTTGCTGGCCGCTTTGCCAGGTGCCCATGCTGTGCTGATTCGCTCCGCGACACAGATGGACCCGGAAGCAATTGCTGCGGGCAAAGACCTGAAGGTCATTGCCCGGGCAGGTGTCGGCCTCGACAACGTCGATATCAAAGCCGCCACCGAGGCCGGTGTGATGGTGGTTAATGCGCCGACATCGAATGTTGTCAGCGCAGCCGAGTTGGCCGTGGGTCACCTGCTCTCCTTGGCGCGTCATATCCCCCGCGCACACGCATCCCTGGCGGCAGGGGAGTGGAAGCGCAGCACCTTTACCGGCGTTGAGCTGTTCGACAAGAAAATTGGCATCATCGGCCTGGGTCGTATTGGTGCTTTGGTTGCCGAGCGCTTGTCGGGGTTTGGGGCCAACATCATTGGTTTTGACCCGTATGTGCTGCCGATGCGGGCCAGCCAAATGGGTGTCACCCTGACGACCCTGGAGGACTTAGTCGCACAGAGTGACTTCATCACTATCCACATTCCGAAAACCCCCGAGACCACGGGGATGATTGGGGTCAAAGAACTCAAGTCGGCCAAGCCATCACTTCGCATCGTTAATGCGTCGCGTGGCGGCATCATCGACGAAGACGCCCTCTATCAGGCGCTCAGTGAAAACTGGATAGCAGGTGCCGGTATCGACGTCTTCAACTCTGAGCCCCCGACCGGGTCGCCGCTGCTCGACCTTCCGAACATCGTGGTGACTCCGCACCTCGGTGCCTCAACCGAAGAAGCCCAGGAGAAGGCTGGCATTTCCGTTGCCAAGTCGGTCAAGCTCGCCCTTGAGGGTGAACTTGTGCCAGATGCCGTGAACGTCGCCGGTGGGATTATCGATCCTTCAGTCCGCCCTGGAATTCCCTTGATGGAAAAGCTGGGGCAGGTCTTCGCTGGTCTGTGCCAGGCGTCGATCTCGAGTGTCACGGTCGAGGTTCGAGGCGACATCGTCGAGCACGATGTCAGCGCTTTGAAGCTCGCTGCACTGAAGGGGATCTTCTCTCGAATCGTGAGCGAGCAGGTCAGCTATGTGAACGCTCCGCTTCTGGCCGAGGCCAGGGGTGTCAGCGTTTCTATGACGACCGATCCTCGCAGTGATGAGTACCGCAACGTGCTGAGCATCAAGGGTGTTCTGGGGGATGGTTCCAGCGTTTCTGTTTCAGCAACCCTCACTGGAGCACGTCAAACCGAGAAGCTGGTCGAAGTCAACGGATATGACATTGAGGTTCCCTTGGCCACACACCACATCGTCATGATCTACAAAGATCGCCCGGGAATCGTGGCCATCTACGGCAAGGCTTTTGGCGATGCCAACATCAACATTGCTGGCATGCAAATTGCCCGGGAAACCGCCGGCGGTCAGGCATTGAGCGTCTTGACTGTTGATTCTCGCGTTCCAGAGGACCTTCTGGCAGAAGTCGCCACAAAGATTGAGGCGACCACCATGGCGCACATTGACATCGTCGAGCTCTAGTGCCTGGCTTTCCCGGCAACGAGCCACTCGAGAAAGCTCTCGCTGAGCTTTCGGTTCACCCCCAGGTCTTGGTGGCACTCGACTTTGATGGCACACTTGCGCCCCTTCAGGATGACCCCGAGAACTCGCGCATGTTGCCCGAGGCGCGCGAAGCCGTCGATGCCCTAACGGACATCGACGGGGTTCACGTTTCGTTGGTCACTGGGCGCGCGTTTGAGAACATCATGAGGGTCGCTGACCCTCACCCCGATTGGTTCCTCGTTGGCTCCCACGGGATTGAGGTTGTGGCACCTCACGAGCGCGATAGTTACGCTTCCCCGCAGCTTGTCCCCGAAGGGTTGCTACAGGGTTTCCACCAGATCGCGCAAGACATTCCAGGCCCTCGGATTGAAGTGAAGCCTTTCGGGCTTGCCATTCATACGAGGGGGCTCGATGCTGACGTGGCCGCAGCGGCTGAAGCCGCCACCCGGCTTTTGTGTGATGAGTGGCCAGACGAGCTGGTGATGCGTTCAGGTCACGGGATTCTCGAGTGCGCCGTGTCGGATCGAACCAAGGGTCATGGCCTGCGGTCGTTATGGGAAGCCCTTGATGTTGACGCGACGCTGTTCATCGGTGATGACGTCACCGATGAAGATGGTTTCGCTGTGCTGGGCTCTGGCGATATCGGCATCAAAGTGGGCGACGGTGTTACGAAAGCGTCCCATCGCGTGGCCAATCCTCAGGAGGTCATTCGCGTGCTGTGGAACCTGCACGAGCGCCTTGCCTCGCGATAGAGCACATTCGTTGTCGCGCTGGGCGCTAACGCCGTAGGGTTAAGCCATGCCATCAACCCTGAATCTTGCTGTCATCGGTGGTGATGGCATTGGCCCAGAAGTTACCGCTGAAGCTATTGCCACTCTGCGTGCCGCGGTGGGTTCTGAGGTTGAGATCACCACTACCGACTACGACTTGGGTGCGGCACATTTTTTGGCAACAGGTGAAGTGCTCTCCGATGAGACTCTCGACAAACTCTCTCGCCACGATGCCATCGTCCTCGGCGCTGTGGGCGGGGACCCCACGGACCCGCGCCTTGCTGGTGGAATTATCGAGCGCGGGCTGCTGCTTAAGCTCCGGTTTGCTTTTGATCACGGTGTGAATGTTCGCCCCACGGTGTTGTTCCCTGGCCTGGAATCGCCTTTGAAGAATCCAGGCGTGATTGATTTTGTTGTTATTCGGGAAGGCACTGAAGGCCCCTACGTCGGCAACGGTGGTGTCTTGCGTCAAGGGACACCACAGGAAATCGCCAACGAAGTTTCCGTCAACACCGCACACGGTGTTGAGCGCGTGGTGCGCTTTGCGTTCGAGAAGGCTCGCTCCAGGAGAAAGAAGCTGACGTTGGTCCACAAGACCAACGTCCTGGTTCACGCTGGTGGGCTGTGGTCACGGGTTGTTCGCGAGGTTGGCGTCGAGTTCCCCGATGTGAGTGTTGACTACCTTCACATCGATGCCACCATGATTTTCATGGTGAGCGATCCCGCTCGCTTTGATGTGATTGTGACCGACAACCTTTTCGGCGACATCATTACTGATCTCGCCGGCGCCGTCGGTGGTGGTATTGGTACAGCAGCCTCCGCTAATTTGAACACTGCGGGCACCTTCCCCAGCATGTTTGAGCCTGTCCATGGCTCAGCTCCTGACATCGCCGGCAAGGGTATTGCCGACCCGACCGCGGCGATTATGTCGATGGTGCTTCTGCTGGAGCACCACGGCCGCGCAGGTGAGGCAGCCAAACTTCAGGCCGCAATCGTCGCGGATGTGTCCTCCAGGGCTGGTGGTAGCCCAGCACGCTCGACCGCAGACATCGGCGCGGCCATCAGAGCGCTGCTCTGAGCCGGCCTAGTGAGTGTCCTGGCCACGCGATAGGCTGTGGCTACTTCATGAACCACGCTAAAGGGGCCTCCTCGTCATGACAATTCCTCTCCAGATGGCAAACAAAGACTTGGTTTTCCAGGTCACCCCGAACCCATCTCCCATGCCTTTAGATAAGCGCCAAGAAGTGTTGGACAAGCCGGTATTTGGCACAGTGTTCACCGATCACATGGTCGACATCTGCTGGTCAGAAACGGGCGGCTGGCATCGCCCAAGGGTTCAGCCCTACGGACCGATTCCCTTAGATCCGGCCGCAGCCGTGCTGCACTACGGCCAGGAAATCTTCGAGGGTATGAAGGCCTATCGTCACAGCGATGGTTCGATCTGGACGTTCCGTCCAGAAGCTAACGCCTTGCGCATGCAGCGCTCTGCTGCGCGCATGGCCATGCCGGAGTTGCCAGTCGATTACTTCATCCGCTCGCTTCAGGAATTGATTGCGGTTGACGGCGACTGGGTGCCAAGCGCCCCTGGGACATCTCTCTACATCCGTCCGTTCATGTTTGCCAAGGAGGCCTTCTTGGGCGTTCGCCCGGCGAAGAAGGTTGCCTTCTATGTGATTGCTAGTCCCGTTGGTCCCTATTTCGGCGGTAACGCGAAGCCGGTGTCGATTTGGCTCTCCACCAACTACACCCGTGCAGGGCGCGGTGGCACAGGCGCCGCCAAAGCCGGCGGCAACTACGCCGCCTCTCTGCTCGCCCAGACCGAAGCAGCTGAGCAGGGTTGCCAGCAGGTGCTGTTCTTGGATTCTGTCGAGGGCAAGTACCTGGAAGAGCTCGGTGGTATGAACGTAGTCCTTGTTTTGAAAGACGGCACGTTGGTTACGCCGGCGAGCGACACCATCCTGTCGGGAATCACGAGAGATTCTGTGTTGGCTTTGGCGGAAGCTCGCGGCCACAAGGTCGAGCGTCGTCAGGTGAGTATTGAGGAATGGCGCACGGGCTTTGAGTCTGGCGACATTGTCGAGGCGTTTGCGTGTGG
This sequence comes from Pontimonas sp., assembly GCA_044237205.1. Taxonomy (GTDB): domain Bacteria; phylum Actinomycetota; class Actinomycetes; order Actinomycetales; family Microbacteriaceae; genus Pontimonas. The sequence continues at coordinate 4,737 of JBIIFP010000063.1, forward strand.
CACTGCGGCCACTGTGGTGCCAATTGGGCAACTCAAGGCTCCCGATTTCACCATCGGTTCTGCTGACGCTCCAGCTGGTGAGGTCACCATGTCGCTTCGCGACGAGCTCATTGACATTCAGTACGGCCGTCGCCCAGACGACCACAGCTGGATGTTCCGCCTCGACGCGTGAGCCTTCGCCACCGCTTCGTGCGTTTTCTTGTCCTCGTAGGGGTAAGTCTTCTCTTGGGAGTCTTCGTGGGGCTAGTCGGTACTGTCTACCACAGTGCCCTATTTCCGCTGGGCCTCTCTCTGTCAATAGTTTCTGTGGCCACGTTTCTCTCTGGGCTTCGAGCGCTGGGGCAAACCAGGCTTCTTGCTCTTGCGGGGGCGCTCGGGGTTGTTGGCGTCGTATTAGTTGCCGCTGGAGCAGATCTCACGGGCTCGGTGTTGATCATGGCCGACCCGGCCGGTTTGTCTTTTGTCATCGCCGTCACGTTTGTCACTGTGGTTGCACTTGCGTGGCCGAAGTTTTCTGCCAGGCCCACAAGTTACGATAGAGACGTTGGCATTCCAGAAAGGACGCTTCCACAGTGACGTATGTAATCGCTTTGCCCTGTGTTGATCTTAAAGACCGGGCGTGCATCGATGAATGTCCCGTGGACTGCATCTATGAGGGCGACCGGATGCTCTACATCCACCCGGACGAGTGCGTCGATTGCGGTGCCTGTGAGCCAGTGTGCCCGGTGGAGGCTATCTACTACGAAGACGACGTTCCTTCTCAGTGGGCCGAGTACTACACTGCCAACGTGGAGTTCTTCAACGAGGTTGGCTCCCCCGGTGGAGCTGCCAAGGTGGGCGTGATTCACAGCGATCACTCCATTGTGGCCGCCCTGCCGCCACAGAACTAGAGTTCATGGCCTTCTCTCTGCCTGATTTCCCCTGGGACTCACTAGAACCCTTCAAGAAGCAGGCAGCAGGCCATCCACAGGGTCTCATTGACCTCTCGGTGGGCTCACCCGTTGATGACACTCCAGTCATTGCCCAGGAGGCTATGGCCCTGGCGGGCAATGCCCCCTCCTATCCTCTGACCGCTGGTACTCCCGAACTGCGGAGCGCGATTGCGGCGTGGTGGCAGCGACGACGCAACACTGGCCCCTTGGACCATGGCAACGTTATTCCGACCATTGGCTCCAAAGAGATGGTCGGCCTGTTGCCGACCATCCTGGGCCTTCGCTCCGGCGATGTCGTGGTGATTCCAGAAATTGCGTATCCGACCTACGCAATTGGAGCTCACCTGATGGGGGCGACGGTCGTGGCGTCTGATAACCCAGATGATTGGCCGGCAGACACCGCGTTGATTTGGCTTAATTCACCCAGCAACCCGACGGGGTCAGTGGCCGGCATCGCCACGCTCCGCGCGGCCGTTGCACGCGCTCGCGAATTAGGCGCCGTCCTTGCCAGTGACGAGTGTTATGCGGAGCTGCCGTGGGCTGCCGACACTGTTCCCTCGCTGCTGGACCGTGACGTCACCGGAGGTGACCTCACGGGGCTTCTTGCTCTGTATTCGACGAGTAAGCAATCAAACCTTGCTGGTTACCGGGCAGGGATCATGGCCGGTGATTCGGTGCTTGTTGATCGCATCCTCCAGGTGCGCAAGCACCTGGGTCTCATTCCACCAGCCCCGATTCAGGCGGCGTTGAGGGCGGTGTTGGGCGATGACGAGCACGTGGCTCGGCAGAAAGAGCGCTATCGCGCACGGCGCGATGTGTTGCTGCCGGCTGTGCTGGCGGCCGGATTCACGGTGGATCACAGCGAGGCGGGGCTTTATCTGTGGGCCACGAGAGGTGAACCAGCTCTCGATACGGTGACGTGGTGTGCAGATCGGGGGATTCTTGTGACCCCCGGATACTTCTATGGCGAGGCTGGTTCTAGCCATGTGCGAATTGCTCTGACTGCCACGGATGATCAGATTGGGGAGGCCGCTGCGCGTTTATCGGCGTGAGGGTTGTGGGCTTCCCACAACGGTTTCTGGAAACCATAGACGACTTAGCCAGTGCCTGGAGAGTCCTCTAAGCTGTAGGGAAAGTCGGATGCGAGGAGGG
>JBIIFP010000064.1:0-6615 GCA_044237205.1 Pontimonas sp.
GCGCTCCCACCTCTTTGCGCAGCGAGAGCACGGCCTGGTGACGTTCGGCTTCGATCTGGGCGCTCGCGGCCTGGGCAATGCGATTCGCTTCCGCCTGGGCGCTCTCCTTCATTTCCTGAAGAATCACCGCACCTTCTTGGCGGGCCGTGTCACGAATCTCGGACGCCTCAGCACGAGCATCAGCGAGGAGTTTGTTGTACTTGTCCAGGGCCTTCTTTGCCTCAACCTGAGCGGACTCAGCCTGAGCAATGCCGCCTTCGATCACGCTGGAACGCTCATCCAAAGTCTTCTGCAGTCTGGGCAAAACAATGCGCCAGAACAAGAACAAGACCAAAGCAAACGGAATAATCGACCAGACAATGTCATAGATCGCGGGGAGCAGGGGGTTAATCGTGCTCCCTTCCGCTGCGAGAAGGATTGCGTTTTTGTGCATGAGTGGGCCTATCCGGTGAAGATGAAGTAGGTTGCGATACCGATGAACGCCAGTGCTTCAGTGAAGGCGATACCGATATACATCAGAACCGTAAGGCGGCCCTGAAGTTCAGGTTGGCGAGCGACCGATTCAATGGTCTTGCCCACCACGATGCCCACGCCAATTGCGGGGCCGATAGCAGCGAGACCGTAACCGACCGTCGCAATGTTTCCAGTGAGCTCGGCGATAACAGATGTTGCGTCCACAGGTGTTTCCTTCCATGTTGTCAGCCCGATGGCGTATCGGGCTGAGGTTTAGTGTTCTTCCGCCAGCGCGAGCTGGAGGTAGACGGCGGTCAAGAGAGTAAAGACGTAAGCCTGGAGCACTGCCACCAGTATTTCGAAAAATGTGAAGGCAATGCTGAATGCGATGGTGCCAAGGCCAAAGAACGCCATCCACGAATCGGAGTAGAGCACGAAGAAGTGGGTCGAAGAGAAGAACAGCACAAGGAGGAAGTGACCGACGACCATGTTCATCAGCAGACGAAGTGTGAGTGTGATGGGGCGCAAGACGAAGGTGGACACCAATTCAATGGGAGTCACGATGATGTACAGCGGCCAGGGAACTCCGGGGGGAACCAGTGCGTTCTTCAAGAACGCGACAGGGTGCTTGCGAAGACCCGCATAGATAAAAGCGACATAGGCAGCAACGGCGAGAACCAAAGGCATACCAATTACGCTGGTGCCCGCAATGTTCAGGCCAGGGATGATTCCGGTCAGGTTCATAAACAGCACCAAGAAGAAGATGCTGGTCAAGAGCGGAAGGAAGCGCTTTCCATCCTTTTCGCCAAGAAGGTCCTCGGCAATGTTCACCCGAACCAGGCTCAACGCCATCTCGACAACACCCTGGAAGCGCCCGGGCACAATTGTCATTTTTCTCGTGCCGAGCCAGAACACCAGAATCAGCGCAACGACTGCGAGAAGGCGGACCAGGATGATCCGGTTCATCTCAAAGATGGTGCCTTCAAAAAGAATGGCAGGCGGGAAAAACTCCCCGATAGTCGGTGGAGCGAACTCTCCAGAGTCGCTAGCGGCTAGCTGGAGCAAGGTCTCAGTGGCTTCTGCTAACAGCGCTGTCTCCAGTTTCGGGGCGCACAAGTGCGCGGCGAACGACGTCCTTCGTGCACTTTAGCAAGCCTGGCTGTGTCGCACCAATCAGCCTTAGAGTCAAGGTTTAACCGAACCTGGAAACGTCCACAACCTCATAGATGTCAGCAGAGGGAATCGCGCCTTCGCGAACCAATCGCAGCGTGCCACCTGGCTTATGAAGCCCTGTGGCATCGATGACAGTGGAGAGAGACCCGGGCGAATAACTCGCGCCAGAGGACAAATAAACAGCCACATCGTCGCCAAATGTGGCCTCGGCCTGCTCGGCGCTCACCCCGCCGGTCTCGCCTACCCGATAGGCGCTAGACGCCACCAGCGGTCCGGTCTCACTGAGAAGTTCTAGAACAATTCGCTCCGAGGGCATACGCAGAGCAACGGTGCCCTGGGTATTCCCCAGATCCCACATCAGCGATTCTCCTGCAGCGGTGATGATCGTCAGTGCCCCGGGCCAAAATTCCTGGGCCAGAGCCTGGACCTCGTCCGGGACGTTTTCAGCCAGCGCTCGAAGTGTCGGGATCCCCGGCAGCAAGACGGCAAGCGGGTCTCGCTCGGCCATGCCCCTGGCATCCCGAAGAGCCTTCGTTGCACTGGGCTTAAACGCATCGGCCACGAGCCCATAAACGGTGTCGGTCGGAACACAGACAACCTTGCCTCGGCCGATTGCCATTCTGGCTTTGCGCATCCCCTCGAGCAGAGCGGCGGGTTCGCGACAGTCAAACACAGCGTTACTCACCCACCAAGCTTTCCACGGCTTCCCGGAAATGCGCAGCGTGAGCGGCAACATCGCTCACCGTCGTTGCTGGGCTCATCAGCGCCATGTTGTGGAAGGGGGTCAAGAGAATCCCGCGGTTGAGCGCGTGAAGGTGAAGGTATTGCTGAAGCTCGAAATCATCGGCGTCAGCCGCTTCTTTACCGTGGCGGGGGGCGTGGGGCAAAAAGCTGTACTCCGAGCGGGAACCCAACTGGGTAACCTGCCAGGGCAGCCCATACTCGTCGATGGCGTCCTGAACGCCCTTGGTCCACTCGGTTGCCCTCTCAATCATCGCCGGGTACACCTCGGAGGTCAGCACCTCGGAGAGTGTCGCCCGAATTCCCGCCAACGAGAGTGCGTTGCCGGCGAGAGTGCCGCCAACACCTCCCACATCGATGTCCTCAAGGTGAATCTTTGCTCGGACTCTCGCTTGCAGCTCAGCAGTCATTCCATAGGCGCCAGCAGGGATTCCCCCACCAATGGTCTTCCCCACCACCACAGCATCGGGCTGCAGCCCATCGCGCTGGATCATTCCACCGGGCCCAGCACACAGTGTGTGGGTCTCATCAATAATCAGCACAGCTCCGTGAGCCGTGCAGAGCGCACGCAGCGCCTCGTGCCATCCGGGCTCTGGCAACACGATTCCGATGTTGGTCATGGCCGGCTCGATGAGAACACAGGCGATGCTCTCTGTCGCAAAAGCGTGCTCGAGAGCCTTGATGTCGTTGAAGGGCACCACCACGGTGGTCTCCGAGGGGGGCACCGGGGCGCCAATGTTGCCCCTGCGCTCGACGACCGCCCCCGAGGAATCCAGGGTGGCGAAAGTCTCGTCCACACTGCCGTGATAGCAGTAGTCAACGACCAGCACCTTCTTCTTGCCAGTCACGTGACGGGAGTATCGAATCATCGCTCTATTGGCATCGGTCGCCGAGAGCGTGAACTGCCAGAAGGGCACACCGAATCGATCGGCAAGCAAACCCGCCGCAATCTCAGCATCTTCGGTCGGAAGCATCGTCGTTGAGCCCTTGACCAGCTGGGCCTGCAGGGCAGCCACGGTCGCCTGGGGAGCATGGCCCACCATGGCGCCCGTGTCGCCAAGACACAGATCAATGTGGTCAATGCCATCAACGCAGGTGAAATGAGCGCCCGAGGCATAGTCAACATACACAGGCCAAGGACCTGGCCACTTAGCCATCCACAGCATGGGGACCCCATCGGGCATGCGCGGGACGGATTTCTCCCAGAGAGCCTTCGATTGGGGCCTCTGGGAGGTGAAGAGTTCCACCTCGTCATTCCACAGGCGCGCTAAACGTTCACGATTAATGCTCGTCATGAGGACTTTGGGGCCTCAGCTTATTGACAATTGGCGGCGTTTGATGACCGCTCTGACTTGGACAATGAGAACAAGAATTATGGCCGCGAAAAACACAGCCGATGCAATGACATTGGCCTGGGCAGGGATCCCGCGGGCTGCCGCCGTATACACATACCGGGGGAAAGTGATGACAGAACCAGCGTTGAAGTTGGTGATGATGAAGTCGTCGAAAGACAAGGCGAACGCCAGTAGGGCCGCCGCAACAATGCCGGGAATCAAATTAGGGAAGGTGACTCTCCAAAAGACCTGGTTCGGAGACCCATAAAGATCGCGGCCTGCCTCCTCTAAAGTCGGGTCCAAAACTGCTACTCGAGCGCGGACCGTAACCACGACAAAACTGATGCAAAAAAGGGTGTGGGCAATGATGACGGTACCAAGGCCCTTCGGCACACCAAGCTGGAGGAACTGAGATGCCAATCCAGCTCCCAGCACCACCTCAGGAGTAGCCATGGGGAGGAACAGCAACAAAGTAGTCGATTGTCGAAAACGGAAACGATAGCGGACAAGCGCTATTGCGATCATCGTTCCCATCGTGGTCGCCAACACCGTGGCAACCACTGCTACCAGAATCGAGTTTCCGAAGGCGACACAAACATCTTCGCGGTCGCACACGTTAATCCAGTTTCGAAAGGTAAAACCGCGCCACAGAGTGTTGTTGCGAACCGAATCGTTGAAAGAAAAAACGATCGTGTAAAGAATCGGAATCAGAAGGATGGCGAAAGCCAACCCCACGTAGACGTGCAACCAGTACCTGCCGAGGCCTCTCACAGCAACTCCTTCGTGCCGCTTCGCTTCACGTAAGCGGTGACAAGAACAAGAATCGCAACCATAAGAATCAGGGAAAGCGCGGCAGCTGCAGGGAAATTCTGAAGTACCAGAAAGTTGGCTTCGATGATGTTGCCCATCATCTGTGTTGAGGGTGAACCGAGAAAGTCGCGGCTCGCATTGATGTAGTCACCGGCGGCTGGAATGAACGTCAGGAGGATGCCGGAAAGCACCCCTGGAATAGACAAGGGAAAGGTAATTCGCGTAAAAACCGTTACGGGTTTGGCGTAGAGGTCAGATCCTGCCTCGAGATAACGCAAGTCCAATCGCTCCAACGTGGTGTATATGGGCAACGCCATGAACGGCAGGAAGTTGTAGGCCAGCCCGAAAATTACGGAGAATGGCGTGCCAACGAGAACCCCGTCGGGCGGGATTATTGCCAACGTCCGCAGCGCGCCCACTATCGGGCCCTCACTTGTGAAGACCTGCTTCCAGGCGAAGGTTCGCAAGAGAAATGAAATGAAAAACGGCGCAATCAGAAGCACTAAAGACAGCGCTTGAAGCACTGGATAGCGCCTCATCTTCACCGCAATCGCGTACGCAATCGGGTACCCCACAAGAAATGCAAAAACAGTGGCAACCAGGGCGTACACAAAAGAACGCGTCATGTGAGGCCAGTAGGTCTCCACTACGAGCACGTAATTCTGCCAGGCAAAGGCCGTTTGGAACTCCCCAACGAATCCGTTAGGAACCGGCTCCTCGAAACTAGTGATGACCAGCGAAAACAGTGGAGTCAGAAAAAAGAGAACGAGGTACAAAATGCCAGGAAGAAGCAAGAGCAACGCTATAGGGCTGCGCCTTTGAAATCTTTCAATGTCGACCGGCGCTGACTCGGTCGAGCTTCCTGAAAAAGCTCCAAAGGCCATGGCCTAGGAATCCTCAAGCTCGGACTGAAACTTTTCTTTCTCTGCAACAGCCAGCGCCCCAGTATCGGAGTCTGGATCGTATTTAGCAGAGAGAGGTGGCTCTTCGGCCAGCCCAAAGCTGTGTTCAACCGCCCATGAGAGATGGACTTGGTCACCCTGGCGAAAGTGCTCCCCCGCTGAGGAATTCTGAGCAAAGACTTGGACGAGGCCCAAATTCGGAATGTCCACCTGGTACTGAGTGCTGGCGCCACTAAACGAAGCGTCTCTGATTCGCCCAGGACCGACTATGTTCAGGCCACTCGCACCTGTCGGCTTGGTGGCGTGGAGCAAAATCTTCTCAGGCCTGACCCCCACCGTCACACGCCCGCGATGGACGACCGAGCGGTCCTTGGGAACTCGAAGTTCATCTCCAGCCACACGAACAACGATTGACTCGCCGTTAGCCTCCGTCGCCTCACCCGCCCACAGATTGGACTGACCAAGGAACGTAGCGACGAAGACCGTCTTAGGGTTTTCGTAGAGGTCTTCCGGTGATCCCATCTGTTCAATACGACCTCGGTTCATCACGGCGACCGTGTCGGCCATCGTCATGGCCTCCTCTTGGTCGTGGGTGACGTGAAGAAATGTAAGGCCCACTTCGCTTTGGATTTGCTTGAGCTCAACCTGCATCTGTCGCCGCAGCTTCAAATCCAGCGCCCCCAAAGGCTCGTCCAATAGCAGCAAGGCAGGACGATTAACCACAGCGCGGGCCAAGGCAACGCGCTGTTGCTGGCCACCGGAGAGTTGAGATGGCTTTCTTTGCGCAACATGAGCAAGCTCGACAAGAGCCAGCGCTTCTCTTGCTAGCTCCCGAGCACCATCAATCTTTCGTCGATGAAGTCCGAATGCCACGTTCTCCAACACCGTCAGGTGAGGAAACAACGCGTAGCTTTGGAACACTGTGTTGACCGGACGCTGAAACGCTTTGGTCTTGGTCACATCCTTGCCCCCGATGAGGATTTTGCCCTCTGTCGGGTCCTCAAGGCCTGCGACCAAACGCAGCGTCGTTGTCTTTCCACACCCACTCGGTCCCAGCAGGGCAAAAAACGACCCTGCAGTGATGGTCAACGTGAGATCGTCCACGGCAGTAAACCCTGGAAATCTTTTTGTGACAGCCTCGAGATGGAGATCAGCGCCCTCGGAGGCAAAGCCTCGCCCGATGCCGATTGAATCAGCCACAG
>JBIIFP010000065.1:0-6497 GCA_044237205.1 Pontimonas sp.
GGGTTAAGGATGACGCCAGTGTCAGCGCGGTGGAGCGCCAAGAGGTTCTGAAGCGACTCGATGGCTTAGCCGCGATCATGGCCAAAACTGCCGCTCGTGATACGAGCTTGATTGCTTTGCTGGCCCCGGATGCCAAAATTTCGGATGCCGCGAAGAAATTACGACGCGACTTCCTCGTTGCATCGGGTGTTGAGTTGGCTCCCGACGACCTGATCATCGTCGAAGAAGCAGCAAGCCCTCCCGCAGAACTTGCCAAGCAGGTAATCCCGGCCTCGGTGCGTCAAGCGCAATTGGCGAACCCCTTTATGGCGCCTGATTTCGCCGCCTACCAAAAGCCTCAGGGTGTGGTTGAGGGAAGGCTGCTGAACTGGGAGCTCATCGAGCCCCTGTTTAGGGCGTTTGAGCAGGGCGCTGGTGGGGGTATTGCCACCATGGAACTGCCTCCCGCAGGGAACCTCTCCACCCCGGGTGGATTGGACCTGATGGTCCACCAGTCTCAGTTTGTCGAGAGTGTCCGTGCTGGGCACCGAGGCTTCCTCTTGGCCGATGAGCCCGGTCTTGGCAAGACAGCCCAGGCGCTGATTGCTGCCGAAGTTGCCGGAGCTTTCCCACTGCTTGTCGTTGTTCCCAACGTTGTCAAGACCAACTGGTTACGCGAAGTCCGTCAATGGTTGCCACAGCGTCGCCCCACCGTCGTCCACGGTGATGGCGTGGAGCTCAACGCTTTTTCTGACATTTTCATCGTGAACTACGACATTCTCGATCGTCACGTGGGGTGGCTCTCAAAGTTTGATTTCCGCGGCATGGTCGTCGATGAGGCACACTTCATCAAAAACAAGGACTCGCAGCGCTCAAAGCATGTTCAGGCGGTTGCGAGAACGATTCGCGGCCGTCTGCGCCACCCTCTCCTGGTCGCGCTCACCGGAACTCCACTAATCAACCAGATCGAAGATTTCCGAATGATTTGGCAGTTCCTCGGCTGGATTGATGACAAGAAGCCACTGGGTGAACTCATGGCCAAGCTCGAGGCAACAGGCCTGACCCCTGCTGACCCTGGTTTTTTCCAGGAGGCACGAAAGGCCGTCATTTCGATGGGCATCGTGCGACGCAAGAAGCAGGACGTTGCCGCCGACATTCCTGCCAGACGGATCGCCGATATTCCCGTGGAACTCGATGGCGAGGCCGGGCGGTCAATCGTGGATGCCGAGCGCGCTCTTGTTGGCCGTCTGCTTGAGCGCTACGACAGGGTCATCGCTGCCAGGGGAGTCCCGGTTGAGGGGATTGACGATGACCTGGTTCGCCTGGTCTGTAACTCGGAAGTGGAAGAGACCACCCAGGATGACAATGGCGACAACGTGTTCACCCTGGTGCGCAAGATCGGCCAGGCTAAGGCCGTCATGGCCGCCGATTACACCGCGCAGCTCGCCCGCAACGTCGGGAAGGTGGTGTTTTTCGCCAAACACATTGATGTGCTCGACCAGGCGCAGGCGCACTTCGCTTCGGCGGGCATCAAGACCACGTCTATTCGAGGCGACCAAAGCACAACCGCTCGCCAGGCCGCGATTGATGCGTTCACCAACGACGATGACGTTCAGGTCATCGTCTGTTCCTTGCTGGCCGCTGGAGTTGGAGTGAACCTGCAGGCTGCCTCCAACGTGGTTCTGGCCGAGCTTTCCTGGACGAGCGCCGAACAGACCCAAGCCATCGACCGTGTCCACCGCATCGGACAGGAGCTGCCGGTCACGGCATGGCGAATTCTTGCCGCTCAAACCATTGACACCAGGATTGCCGAACTGATTGACCTCAAGTCAGGGCTTGCAGCGCGGGCGCTTGATGGTGAAGAAACCGAGGTTGGGGTCGAGACAACGATGCAGGTGGCCGCACTAATTGCTCTCCTGAGCGCGGCTCTGGCCGCTCGCAGTGAGTAGCTAAAACCGATAACTGCACTGCGGGCTCTGACACCGCCATGCCCGAGGTGAATCAGTAGCGTCCTGCCCACCGAGAACAATCTGGTCGAGCTTGGCCGCCATGACCATTTCTTCACTCGGGATTCCATAGAGGATGGGGAGTGCTGCACCTGCTCCACACTGCGGACAATCTGGTGATTCATCACCAAAGAGAGATTCGGTCATTGTTCCTCCGGCCACGGGGTCGTGCCTTAGGTTTTCAGACACCACCGACACTCACTGATCGAGCTGGTTGGCGGGGTGCAACTTGTGGTGAATGAGGTTTATCAGGGCGGTGGCGCTGACCAAAGCGATGATGATCACACCAATGCCTGCCGCATAAATCCAGACGCCTGCCCACCCGGCTGGTCCACCGGGGTTGAGGAAGGCGTAGGGATACCAGCCTGTCAGGTGGCCCCGTGTCAGTGTGAAGGCAATCCACGCCAACGGGAATACGATCCCCGCAATCATGGTCCAGCCTGGAAGCTTCCGGCGGTGCGGGTTCAGGATCCAGTCCAGCGCAAAATAGAGCGGGATCCAGACGTGGGTAATCTCGTTTGGCCATTGAACCGATGACTCGTAGGCACCTTCAGCACTGGGCAAGTTTCGCAGCAGAGAGTTATACACGGCGCCCGTGATGATGGAGTAGGCGACAAAGTTTGCGCGGAGCGCTGCCATGGCGCCAGAATCTCGGACGCTCTGGAGCCCGAAAATTCCGCCCAAAACAAGCACGAATATGTTGGCGAGGCTGGTTTGAATCGTGAAGTAGGAGAAATACAGCTCCGGAACAAAAGCGTTGTTGAGAACCTGGTCCGTGATTTGAACTGTGAGCGCCACCACTATCGCGGTGGCCGCAACAAAGTTCAGCAACGCCAAAAACACCCGATAGATCGATGGGCTACCCGCGAGGGGGGTCTCTTGGTATGTGGAACGCACGCTAGGACTCTAACGCGTCTGCGTTTGGGCTGGGTTACGGAAAGGTGAGATACCCCCTCCCGGTGTTGTATAACCTTGCCCTGTGTTCGATGTTGCCGTCACCTATATCCTCCGCGATCGTGGCGGTGTGACCGAAGTTCTCCTCGGGGAGAAGCTGCGAGGCCTTGGTGCCGGCCACATCGTGGGCCCTGGCGGCAAGGTTGAAGAAGGAGAAACACCGGAAGAGGCAGCTATCCGCGAGGTGAGGGAAGAGGTCGGGCTGGTGATCGAACCCCGCGCGCTGAACCCCCTCGCGTGCATCCGCTATCCCTTCGTTAACCGGGAAGGGTTGTCGCAGCGTTCGTTCGTGTTCTCGGCCCAGGCGTTCTCTGGAGAACTCCAGAGCTCGGGCGAACTGGTGGGATCGTGGTGGCCTGCGGAGGAGATTCCCTACGAGCGGATGTGGTCAGACGCGAAGCTCTGGTTGCCGAGAGCGCTCTCGGGAGAATTCATTGACGCGACAATCGTGATTGGTGAGCACAACGAGGTGGTCTCCCACGACTGCTAGCCCTGAGGCTTAGTGCGTCCTAGATCATCCCCAGTTCGGTCAGCTTCTCGTTCAGTAGAGGGTTGCTCGGCTCGGTCAGAATCGAACCATCGGGGAAGCGGAGGACGGGAATATTGGGGCGGCCGCTCAGCTCAATGGCCTTGTTTTTGTCATCGTCGCTCGCGTCCACGTCGTGGTAGGTGAAGCCCACTCCGTAGTGCTCCAGCAATGCTTGAGCACGCCGGCAGTCGCCGCACCAGGAGGCGCCGTAGAAGTCAATGGATGCGGATTCGCTCGACACGATGAGTCTCCTTGATATCGCAGAATTGGGTATGAATTCATCGTAGCGATGACTTGCCTAGACCCACCACCTCCTACACTCAGGAGTGGGAGAGTTCTTCCGATCATGCAGCGAGGTGAAATCATGTTTCACACCACCGGTCCGGGCCCATCTATTCGCGGCGAGGGCACCAAGGACGGCATCTATCGCCCAGGCATGGACGAGCACCTGCCTGAGGGCCCAGTTCCGATGCGCAGCGAATCAGATTCGCTCGGCACCAAGGAGGTTCCGGCAGACGCCTACTGGGGCATCCACACCGCTAGAGCTCTAGAAAACTTTCCGATTACCCGCAGGGCTATTTCCAATTACCCAGACCTCATCCGCGGCATCGCCAGGGTGAAGCAGGCGGCTGCGCGAGCGAACCGGGAGATTGGCGTCCTGGATCCTGACAAAGCAGCCGTGATCGAACAGGTGTGTGAAGAACTGTGGGCCGGCCAGTGGCACGAAGAGTTTGTCCTGGGTGCTGTTCAGGGTGGGGCTGGCACCTCAACGAATATGTGCGCCAACGAAGTGATTGCCAATCGCGGGCTCGAGATTATGGGATTCCAGAAGGGGGACTACCAGCACCTTCACCCCATCGATGATGTGAACCGCTCGCAAAGCACCAATGACGTGTATCCCACAGCAATCAAACTCGGCATGGTCCTAGGAGTTCAGCGCCTATTCGAAGAACACCGGTTGCTGGCTGAGTCCTTCCAGGCCAAGGGCACCGAGTTTCAGGAGATTGTGAAAGTCGGTCGCACCCAGCTCCAAGACGCGGTGCCGATGACACTCGGCCAAGAATTCCGCGGGTTTGCCACCACGTTGCGCGAAGACCACGACCGTATCAAAGAGACCATCCCTTTCCTGTGTGAGATCAACCTGGGCGCAACGGCAATTGGCACAGGAATTACCGCGGACCCCCGTTATCCCGAAGCGGTTCGTATGCACCTAGCCGAGTTGACCGGGCTTGATATGCGCACGGCACCGGACCTCATTGAAGCGACCAGCGACGCTGGAGTCTTCATGACACTCTCTGGCACGCTCAAGCGCGCCGCCGTGAAGCTCTCCAAGATCTGTAATGACCTGCGCCTGCTCTCCAGCGGACCCCAGGCGGGTTTTGGTGAAATCAATCTGCCTGCCCGGCAGGCAGGGTCCTCGATTATGCCCGGCAAAGTAAACCCGGTCATTCCTGAGGCAGTGAACCAGGTGGCCTTTGCGATTATCGGCGCGGATGCCACGGTGACCGCGGCGGCTGAAGCTGGCCAGCTGCAACTCAATGCCTTTGAGCCGATAATCGCTGCGTCCATTCTTCAATCCGTCGTGTGGCTGACGAACAGCTGCCGAACGCTGCGAGTGAACTGCGTGGACGGGATTACCGCCAACGTAGAGCACCTGCATAACCAGGTAGAGGCGAGCGTGGGTGTTGTGACTGCCCTTACTCCTTACATTGGCTATGAAAAGGCAGCGGTGATTGCTCATGAAGCGCTTGCCGGCAAGGGGACCGTCCGCGAGCTGGTCATTGCCCAGGGTTTGATGGACGCTGATGAACTTGATCGGGTGCTTTCACCGGGTCGACTGAGCGGCTTGACGCTTGGCACCAACGCCATTGTTCTTCCCACCGCCCTGGACGAGAAAGAATCTGGGGATTAAGAACCTCGCCGCCCAGTGGCGGGGCATGGCCTCCGGCGCTTCTGAGCGGCGAGTAACTTAGCCCCATCGTGTCAAAGGGTTCCCCGGCCTGACAACCCTTTTTTGATTACACCTTGATAACAAGCCGGCTATCGTGCACAGCCCCAGAGTGCTAGAGTCGTCCTTTGTGCCGTGTAACGGCCGCGGAAATAAGAGCCTTACCACCGGGTAGAGCGCCGCGCAGCGAGATAACCGAAGGAGAGCTGACATGTCGATTACCCAAGAAGCCAAAAACAAAATTCTGGCTGACTTTGCAACACACCCTGGTGACACCGGTTCTCCCGAGGTCCAAATCGCTCTGATGTCACACCGCATCGCCGAGCTCACCGAGCACTTGAAGACCCACAAGCACGATCACCACTCGCGTCGTGGCCTGCTGTTGATGGTGGGTCGCCGTCGTCGACTTCTGGGCTATCTCCAGGGCGTTGACATTGAGCGCTACCGTGCGCTGATTGAGCGCCTCGGTCTGCGTCGCTAACCACTGGTTTCTGGTCGATACCCCGCGCTGATGCGCGGGGTATCGCCTTTTAGGGCATAAAGCGGTACCCTGGAGCGTCCGCTTCTAGCGGTCATCTAATTGAATATGGCTCTCTACTCATGTAGGTGGGCCAGGAGCTGGTCACCGGTGGTGGTCTACTGTCCAGGGGACAGTGCACTTCTACTGTTGGCCAGAAACAGGCCCCACACCCTTGTGTGCGGCGTATCTTCCTGCTTACTCACTGCGTAGCGCGCCTCCGCCATCCGCCCATACGGCGTGGTGGCGTTCACCGATGTATAAGGAGAAGTGTCCTCAATGGAGGGTCCAGAAATTAAGTTCGCCGAAGCCGTTATCGATAACGGTAAGTACGGAAAGCGCGTTGTGCGCTTCGAAACGGGTCGTTTGGCCCAGCAAGCACAGGGAGCGGTTGCCGCATACCTGGACGAAGAAACCATGTTGCTCTCTGCAACGAGCGCCAGCAAGAGCCCCAGAGAGGGCTTCGACTTCTTCCCCCTGACTGTGGACGTTGAAGAGCGTTCTTATGCAGCGGGCAAGATTCCAGGCTCGTTCTTCCGTCGTGAGGGTCGCCCCTCGACTGAG
>JBIIFP010000021.1:0-21802 GCA_044237205.1 Pontimonas sp.
CCCGGGCGTGCTGTTCGCTGTGCCTCTGGCGGCTTTCTCGAACGTCGTGGTTCACTACATTGCCTCTGGAGCCTGGCGTAGTGACCCTGTGGCTAAGGAAGTCGAGAAGATTGTGGCCACATCGTGAGAGCGGCCAAAGCCGCGCGCGGAAAAGTGGTCGGCCCCACTCTTGATGATTTCTATAGCGCGCAGGCGACCCTGGCGGGTGTTGCTCAGGAGACGCCGATTGAGCTTTCCCGGTACTTGAGCGAAGTGCTCGGCCAGAGGGTCTCGATGAAGTGCGAGAACCTTCAGCGCACTGGTTCCTACAAAATCCGCGGCGCGTATAACCGGATGTCGAAACTGACTCCAGAGGAACGCACCAAGGGCGTTGTCGCAGCGAGTGCCGGTAACCACGCGCAGGGCGTGGCCTTTGCTGCCAGGGAACTGGGCATCAAAGCCACCATCTTTACTCCGGTCGGCGTTGCCCTGCCGAAACTGCAAGCAACGAGGGCCTACGGTGCCGAAGTTGTTCTCTCTGGCCACAACATCATTGAGCCACTCCAGAAAGCCCAGGAGTTTGCCGATTCCACGGGTGCAATTCGTATTCCCCCCTTTGACCACCCTGATGTGATCGCCGGGCAGGGAACAGTGGGTCTTGAAATCTTGGCTCAGGTTCCCGATGTCACCACGGTGATTGTGCCGATTGGTGGCGGTGGCCTGATGGCTGGTGTTGCGAGCGCCATCAAGCAAAAAGCCGCCGAAGAGGGCAAAAAGATTCGAGTGATTGGTGTCCAGGCAGAAAACGCCGCCGCCTACCCACCGTCTTTGAAAGCAGGCCACCCCGTTGAAGTAACCGTGGGCTCGACGATTTGTGATGGTATCGCCGTTCAAAAACCCGGAACGCTGAACTTCGACATCATCGCAGCGATGGTGGATGAAGTGGTCACTGTCAGTGATGACGACACCGCACGCGCCATCTTGGTTCTGCTCGAGCGCGCGAAGATGGTCGTCGAGCCCGCAGGCGCCGTGGGCGTCGCAGCAATCTTGGCCGGCAAGATCAAGGCCACCGGCCCCACCGTCGTCATCTTGAGTGGCGGCAACATTGACCCCATGATCATGGAGCGTGTCATTGGCCGCGGTATGGCCGGCGCTGGGCGCTATATGAACATGCGCATCCCGCTCCCGGACCGTCCAGGCCAGCTGGCTGAGACGTCCAAGATTGTCGCCGATCAGAACGCCAACGTCGTTGAGGTACTTCACACCCGCCACGGGACTGGATTACAGATCAGTCAGGTCGAACTCGAGCTTCACATTGAAACTCGGGGTCCTGAGCATGCCGAGCAGGTGCTCCAGGCACTTCGTGACCGCGGCTATGAACCGCGGGTGGATTTCTAAGGGATAAAGGTTTCGACGTCGAGTATTTCGACGGCGATTTCAGCCCCGTTTGGCGCGGTGAAGGTCGAGCTTTCACCAATCTTCAAACCGAGAATCGCTCGCCCCAGCGGGCTCTGCTCGGAGTAGACGTCTAAGTCGGTATCGCCTGCTAGCTCCCTGGAGCCGAGCAGGAACTTCTCCTGGTCGCCGTGAATGTGTGCAGTGACGACGGTGCCAGGTTCCACTACTCCGGAGCTGGCGGGAACATCACCGACGATGGCGTGCTTCAGCATCGCGGTGAGCGTGCGAATGCGGTCTTCCATCTTGGCCTGCTCTTCTTTGGCCGCGTGGTACCCACCGTTTTCTTTGAGGTCGCCCTCTTCACGGGCGACCTCGATGCGCTTAGAGATTTCCTGGCGACCTCTGGTGGTGAGCTGCTCAAGTTCCAGAGCAAGCCGGTCGTAGGCTTCCTGGGTCAGCCAGACCGTGTTGTCAGATTCAACGTTGGTCATCACACTCTCCTCGTAATGGGACAAACCGGCCACCCTTGAGGGCCGGTTTGCGTTCCCTGAGGTTACGGTAACCAGCACTCATAGAGCAAGCCGGTGACGGCTGGCTCACTGGTGCGCAGAGTTTCTTGGAACGTCCTAGTCCAGGTGTCTGAGGGTGTGAGGCCAACAATCTTCCAGCCCACAATGCCGTAGGAACCACTGAGTGCTTGGACAGCGCAGTTGACCTGCGTCCCAGGGGGAGTGGTCACCTCGAAGTTCACCTGCACTTCGGTGTCACTGACCAATACGTAGCCCAGTTCCCGGGTTTGTAATTGCGAGGGTGCTTCCAACACCCCGCCCCACCACAGCCATGCACCAAGCACTATCGCAAAAGCGATGCCGGTGATCGTGCCAATAATCTTCGTCCTGGTGGCAGCCTGGCGCGTCTGGCCGTAGCGTGTCGCCATCAGGTCCGTGTTCTCAGGCATTGCTCTCGCTCGTCTCGCTAGTCTGTGATGAGCGTAACGGGCTTGGCCTAGGGAGAGCTTGGAGGAACCACCCATGATGATGTCGTTGCTTTTTTCCCTAGAGGAAAACCCCCTGATCCCCGCTATCGAGGTCGACCCCAATTCGGTGACCCCCGGTGTTGTCGGTTTCTTGGCCACTTTATTTGTGGCCATGGGTGTTGTGGTCATCATCGTGGATATGACGAGGCGGGTTCGCCGGGTGCGCTACCGCGCTGAGATCAACGAGAAGCTGGATAGGGAAGCTAACCCACCAGCGGCGGGTTCATAGCCACCAGTAACACTGCGGTCCAGTGGCACATATAGGCCACCACGGTCAGCACGTGGAAGATTTCGTGGAACCCAAAGTTCTTGGGTGACGGGTTTGGCCATTTGAGTGCGTAGACGACTGCGCCAAGCGAATAGGCGAGACCACCAGCGATGACCAGAATCATCATCGCGAAGTTGGCAGCCAACAAATCCTGCAGATACATGACGGCTGCCCAGCCAAGCCCCAAGTACAAGGGCACATAGATCCACCGAGGGGCGTTAAGCCAGAAGACCCGAAGACCAATGCCCGCCAAGGCTCCAGCCCACACCGCTGCGAGCAACACCATGCCCTTCTCGTCCGGCAGAGCCAACACTGCGATGGGCGTATAGGTACCGGCAATCAAGGTGAAGATGTTGGCGTGATCGAGGCGGCGCAAGACCTGCTTCGTCTTCGGCTTCCACGAGAAGCGATGGTAGGTGCCAGAGATTCCAAAGAGCATGACGGCGCTCAGCGCAAACACCGCACTCGACACTGTCGCTGCCACCCCAGAGGCCAGGACCACTAGGACGATTCCGGCGGCAATCGCCAGGGGCAGCGTCCCCAGGTGAATCCATCCCCGCCACGTGGGTTTGTGCTCGATCAGCTCATACTCGAGAGACTCCTCGAGGAGGGGCAGATGAAGCGCACCGGAGTCGGTTAGTTCAGCGGGGGAGGTCTCTGGGGTCTTGGCCATACTTCACACTAACCCTCGCCACCGCTGGCCATCGAGCGGGTTGTAGGGAATCACCAAGGCGCCAAGAAGGGACTAGCGTAGGCGTGTGAGTTGGATTACCCGGTTGCTCGGCGAAGGCCTTCTGTATCGCCTCTACCGCCGTCGTATTCTTCGCGAGATCAGCGCACTGACCAGGCCCGAACACGTGGCCATGATTTTGGATGGGAATAGACGCTGGGCCAAGCAACGTGCTCTTGGCTCAAGCTCCGATGGACACAAAGCTGGGGCCGACAAGATCTATGAGTTCCTCACCTGGTGTGAAGAGCAGAATGTCTCAGTCGTCACCCTCTATTTGCTCTCTACCGACAATTTGACCGGCCGGGACGAAGAGGAACTCTCTGCTCTGGTCCACATCATTGAGTCCTTAGCCGACCAGCTCTCCCGCTTCTCGAACTGGCGGGTGAAGCACGTGGGCCAAACAGAGACCTTGCCCCCCGAACTTCTCTCGACCCTCCAGGGAGCAAGCGAGCGCAGCGCCAAAAACTCTGGCCTCCACATCAACCTGGCCGTTGGTTATGGGGGTCGCGCAGAGATCACTCAGGCCGTCCGCCGCCTGGTGCAAGAGCACCAGGACATCGGCGGCACCCTGGCCGATCTCTCCGAGAGCATCACCATCAATGCCATCGCCGAGCGTCTCTATACTCAGGGCCAACCCGATCCTGACCTCGTCATTAGAACATCAGGCGAGCAACGCCTCAGCGACTTCATGCTGTGGCAGAGCGCCCACAGCGAGTTTTACTTCGTGGAAGCGCTCGGTCCAGACCTTCGTGAAATCGACTTCCTTCGTGCCCTTCGTGACTTTGGCAGACGGCAGCGTCGTTACGGCCACTGAAGCACCAAGAATTAACCTTCGTGCCCCTTTCGCCGGTGTGTCATTGGAGGCCATCGACGGGGCGCACGCGTAGTTTTTTCCCAACGGTTCGCACCCAATGGCTAAGGACTCTCAATGGAACAATCCGAATCTCCCGCAAGCACGAAGTCAACAAGCAAGAGTCAGAAAACGGGGGAGCGGACGTTCGTTCTCGACACGTCAGTCCTACTGAGTGACCCAAAGGCCATATTCCGCTTTGCGGAACATGCGGTGATTTTGCCGGTTGTCGTGATTTCGGAACTCGAGAAGAAGCGCAATGACCCGGAGATTGGATTCTTTGCCAGGGAGGCTCTGCGCAATCTCGACGAGCTGCGGGCTCTGCACGAGCGCCTAGATTTTCCGATTGCGGTGGGTAAGGGTGGCTCCCTTCGCGTTGAGCTCAACCACTCCAACCAGACGGTGTTGCCAAGCGGCCTGCAGCTGGGCGATAACGACTCCAGGATTCTCGCGGTAGCACTGAACCTCGCCAACGAGGGCATGACTGTCACGGTGGTGTCCAAAGACTTGCCCATGCGTGTGAAGGCGGCATCTATTGGTTTGGCCGCTGAAGAGTACCGGGCAGAACTCGCCCCCGATTCCGGTTACACCGGAATCGCCGAGGTTGCCATTAGCGCTGAAGAGATGGCAAGCCTCTATGACGACGAGGTGATCTCCTCGAAGGCCGTTGCCGATATTCCGGTGAACACCTCGCTGGTGATTTCTTCCGAACGCGGCTCAGCGCTCGGCCGGGTGACAAGCCCCGGCAAGATTAGTGTCGTCCGGGGAGACCGCGACCTCTTTGGCCTTAGTGGCCGCTCGGCTGAGCAACGCCTCGCCATCGACGTTCTTCTGGACCCCACGATCGGGATTGTGTCCCTGGGCGGTCGAGCCGGAACGGGTAAGTCCGCTCTTGCCTTGTGTGCTGGCTTAGAAGCGGTTCTTGAGCGTCAGATTCACCGCAAGATCATGGTCTTCCGCCCGCTCTATGCGGTGGGTGGCCAAGACCTAGGTTATTTGCCAGGGGATGCGGCGGAGAAGATGAACCCCTGGGCTGAGGCCACCTTCGACACTCTGAGCTCTGTGGTTTCGCACAATGTGGTCGAGGAAGTAATGGCCAGGGGTCTCCTCGAGGTCTTGCCCCTCACCCACATCCGAGGCCGCTCACTTCACGATGCCTTCGTCATCGTGGACGAGGCGCAGTCTTTGGAGCGTAATGTGCTGTTGACCATGCTGAGCCGCATTGGTCAA
Source organism: Pontimonas sp. (assembly GCA_044237205.1). Taxonomy (GTDB): domain Bacteria; phylum Actinomycetota; class Actinomycetes; order Actinomycetales; family Microbacteriaceae; genus Pontimonas. The sequence goes on from JBIIFP010000021.1 coordinate 5,492, forward strand.
AACTCACGCGTGGTGCTCACCCACGATGTTGCGCAGCGCGACAACCTGAGGGTGGGGCGCCATGACGGTGTTGCGAGCGTCATTGAAGCCCTGAAGGGACAGCAGCTATTCGCTCACCTGACGCTGATGCGTTCAGAGCGCAGTGCGATTGCTGCTCTGGTGACCGAGCTACTCGAGGGCAACCAGGTCGCCTAGCGCCACTTAGAGGCCAGGCGAGGTCATCTTCAGGACGTTGAGTGCTGCGTCAAGGGCTTCGAGGGTGATTTCGCCACGCTCGACGAAGCCCATCTCGATGACCGATTCACGCACCGTCTTCTTGTGCTCCACGGAGTATTTAGCCACCTTTGCTGCTGCTTCATAGCCGATTACGCGGTTAAGAGGGGTCACAATCGCGGGGGAACTCTCCGCCAGAGCTAAGGCGTGCTCCTCGTTGGCGGTGAGGCCTTCGATGGTCTTGTCGGTGAGCACTCGCATGGAGTTCGCCAACAGACGGATGGATTCGAGAACTGAGGTTCCCATCACGGGGATCGCGACGTTGAGTTCAAAGTTTCCGGACGCTCCAGCCCATGCCACGGTCTGGTCGTTACCGATGACCCTGGCACAGACCATCAGTACGGCCTCTGGAACCACGGGGTTCACCTTGCCGGGCATGATGGAGCTGCCAGGCTGCAAATCGGGGATGTGAAGTTCGGCGAGCCCGGCGTTCGGGCCAGATCCCATCCAGCGGATGTCGTTACAAATCTTGGTCAGTGAGACAGCAAGGATGCGAAGCGCACCGGAGGCCTCGACAAGGCCATCTCTGGCGCCTTGAGCTTCAAAGTGGTCCAGTGCTTCGGTAATGGGAAGAGAGGTCGCCTTCGCAAGCTCTGCGATTACTTTGGGCGAGAACCCGACTGGAGTGTTGATTCCGGTGCCCGTCGCGGTTCCCCCGAGTGGGACTTCGGCTACTCGAGGCAGTACGGCTTTCACGCGCTCGATGCCGAGCCTGATTTGGCGGGCATAACCGGCAAATTCTTGCCCAAGTGTCACAGGGGTGGCATCCATCAGGTGGGTGCGCCCTGGCTTTACGGTCTTTTTCCAGAGCTTGGCCTTCGCTTCGAGAGCCGTTGCCAAGTGGGTGAGGCTGGGAACCAAGGTGTTGACCAGTGCCTCAGTCACGGCAACGTGAACCGAGGTGGGGAACACATCGTTGGAGGATTGCGAAGCGTTCACATGGTCGTTCGGGTGAATCTCTAACCCCGAGGCAGTGCCGGCGAGAGTTGCTAGCACCTCGTTCATGTTCATGTTCGAGGAGGTGCCAGAGCCTGTTTGATAGGTGTCAACGGGGAACTGGTCGTGGTGGTTTCCGGCAATGATGGACTCTGCGGCGCCGACTATTGCCTTGGCAATGGCGGCGTCAAGAATTCCAAGCTCTGCGTTGACCAGGGCCGCAGCTCGCTTGATCTGGGCGAGGGCAACAATCTGGGCTGGCTCTAGTCCGCGACCAGAGATGGGGAAGTTTTCCACCGCGCGCTGGGTTTGGGGCCCGTAGAGGGCGTCTTTGGGGACTCGAACCTCACCCATGGTGTCGTGTTCGATGCGGTAGTCGTGTGCGTCGGACTGTGTAGTCATGCCCGTTTCCTCGTCGTTGTGGATCAGTGAGTTCTCAAGAGTTCTTAGTCAATGGTGCCGATCACCACGTCGTGGGTGACCCGGCCCTCAGCGAGGGTGTAGTTCGCCCCCACAACAGCCAGCCTACCTTCGGCGATAGCCAGACCGATGAGTTCGCTTGCTGCCAGCAGACTCGCGACACTGTCGCGGAGGTGCTCACGTCCAACCTCAGAAACATCGAGTCCTTCCACACTGTCGAGGCCTTGCGACAGGCGGACTCGCTCCACTGCCGGGGCAATCTGATTAGTGATGCCCTTGATGTGGGGAGGCAGTGGGGTTGCCTCTGGGTCGATCTGATCAATGGCAGCCTGCACAGCCCCGCACTGGTCATGCGAGAGGACGACAATGAGCGCGACACCAAGTATTTCCACCGCGTACTCCAGCGAGCCAATGACGGAGGAAGAAATCACCTGACCGGCGTTACGCACGACGAACAGGTCACCCAGCCCCTTGTCGAAGATGATCTCTGCCGATAGGCGTGAGTCTGCGCACCCAAAGAGTGCGATCTCTGGATACTGAGCGCCAGCAATTTCACTGCGCCGCTCAACGTCTTGGCGGGGGTGTTGTGGCTCACCCTTGATGAATCGGTCGTTGCCAGCCACGAGCCTTTTCCAGGCCTCCGATGGTGTCAGGTTGTGGGCACTCACGGGGTGCGCTCCTGAGTGAGTTGGTAGGTGATGTCGTTAGCGACTTCACGAACACCGCGCTCGTCCGTTCCGCCAATGACCAGGGTGAAAGTGTCGCCCTCCAAGACAACGACATAGGCTTTGTTGCCCTTCGGGTCTTCGTCACGGCGGTCATACTCGTCCCAGACCAGTTCATTCGGGGGGAAATAGCCAAAAGACACAGATCCGGTGGATTCTGAGCGCACCGTGCGCTCGGCAAGCCAGAGCGCGTCAGCCTCAAACCCCTGGTCGACAAAGACGTAGCTGCGCTCGGGTCCGAGCAACCCAATCGACCAGGTCGCAGTGGAGCCAGCTTCGCTGGTGACCTCAGCGCGGTTCGCGCTCCAGAGGTCAGAGAGCATGGGCACAATCGGTTCGCCCGGCAACTGGTCTTTGGCCTCTCCTGCCACGCCAACCCAGTCGACTTCGTCGACGAGGTTGGTGTCTGGGCGGACGACCAGGATGATCAACAGCGCGACAACCCCGAGGGATGCCAGAAGCGACCACACCAGGTTTCGGGTGTTTTGGCGGGCTTTGCGCTCAGCGCGGGCAGCGGCGACACGTTCACTTTTTTCGCGGGGAGTTTCTGGTCTTCCGAGACCGGCAACCTCGCGGGGGGCTTTTCCAGCCATCGGTTTATGCCTCTCGATTCTTTTTGGCCGCTTCGAGGCGGGCCTTAGCGCCAATTAACCACTCGTCACACCTGGCAGCGAGGGCCTCACCGCGTTCCCAGAGCGCAATCGACTCTTCGAGGCTGATGCCGCCCTGTTCGAGGGCGGTGACAACAGAGACGAGCTCGTCCCTGGCCTGCTCATAGGAGAGCTTGGCGATGTCGGTGGTTTTCTCGCTAGTCACGTGTCCCAGTCTAGTTTCTAGGGGAGCACTCAGCGGACTTGAGTCTCGATGGTGCCATCACTCACGGTGACACTGAGCTCATCTCCGGAGGACGCCTCCCCAACACTGGTGATGACACTGCCATCGCGCTTTCTCGCGATGGCATAACCGCGCTCCAGCGTGCTGGTGGGGGACAGGCCTCGAAGGTTCGCAGTGAGCGTGCTCACCTGGGAGGTGGCGCGCTCGATGGCCAAGTGTGCGAGATCGACACCGCGGACCACTAACTGGAGAATTTCCTCGGATTTGATGTCTACCAGCGTGAAGGGGTCTTTCAGGATGGGCCTCGTGCGAAACGCACTCAGGCGTTCTGATTCGTACTCCAGCATCGAGAGGATTCTCTGGTCAAGGCGTGACCTGGCTTCGTGAATGATGCGTCGTTCGTTCTCGACATCCGGCACCACCCGCTTGGCAGCATCTGTGGGCGTTGATGCGCGCAGGTCGGCAACTTCATCCAACAGAGGACGATCGGCCTCGTGGCCGATCGCGCTGACTAGCGGGGTGTTGAGGGAGGCGGCTAAGCGAACAAGGCGCTCATCGCTAAAGGGAAGGAGGTTGAGGAAGTCGCCTCCACCTCTGGCCACAATGATGACGTCGACTTCGGGGTCGGCATCCAGTGTGGTCAGTGCTTGCATGACCTCGGCTACGGCGCGGTCGCCTTGGACGGCTGCGTATTCGATGCGAAAGGACACATCAGGCCAGCGAAGTTTGGCGTTGTGAACAACGTCTTTCTCGGCGTCTGAATCTTTACCGGTGACGAGACCGATGGTGCCGGGGAGGAAGGGCAGTGGCTTCTTTCGGGACTCGTCGAAGAGTCCCTCAGAAGCCAGCTGGGTTTTGAGCTTCTGAAGCTTTTCGAGAATTTCACCAAGGCCGGTGTGACGCATGTCGAGGACGTTCATACTGAGCGTTCCGCCCTTGACCCACCAGCTTGGCTTGACCCGAGCGATTACTCGGTCGCCCTGGGCCACCGTCTCTGGAATATTCTCTTGAGCCCGACGCCAGACGGTGAAGGAGACTGCCGCGTCCGCCTCGATATCGCTGAATTTTCCATAGATGTTGCCAGCGGCTTTGCCCCACTGGGTGACTTCAGCTTCGATCCAGACGGATCCCAAGCGATCGATATAGCTGCCCATCAACTCGGAGAGTTTCACCACCGACCAGGGAGCCTCAGGGCTTGAATCATTCGTTGTCTCGCTCATCGCCTCTCAGGCTAGAACACTCAGCCACACAGAGCAGACAAGCCAATACACTTACCCGGTGAGCATTAGTAATGGCAACGTTCAAACCCTCGAGGCTCCGCTTATTCCCAAGCGCCGAGAGAAGTTAGTCGATGAGCCGGTATCGGGTGAAAAGCGCATCCTCTTGGCAGCACCCAGGGGTTACTGCGCCGGCGTTGATCGGGCCGTCATTGCCGTTGAGAAAGCCCTGGAGCGCTTCGGTGCACCTGTCTATGTGCGCAAGCAAATCGTTCACAACATCCACGTCGTCAAAGAACTCGAAGCACGCGGGGTCATTTTTGTTGATGAGGTAGCAGAGGTCCCCGAGTCTTCGACCATTGTTTTCTCTGCCCACGGCGTCTCCCCGATGGTCGTCGCAGAAGCCGCTGATCGCGGGCTCAATGCCATTGATGCCACCTGTCCTCTGGTGACCAAGGTCCACCGTGAAGCTGTTCGGTTCTCCGGGCAGGATTACCACATTCTTCTCATCGGCCACGCTGGGCACGAAGAGGTCGAGGGCACCATGGGTCACGCCCCCGACCACACCACTCTCGTGAATGACCCTGACGAGGCTGACCGCATCGCGGTCCCCGACACCGAGAACCTGATCTGGCTCTCACAGACGACGCTGAGCGTTGACGAAACCATGGAAACAGTGCGCAGGCTGCGCCTGCGCTTCCCCTATTTGAGCGATCCGCCCAGCGACGACATTTGCTACGCGACCCAGAACCGACAGGTTGCGATCAAGAAGATTGCCCCAGAGTGTGACCTGGTGATTGTGGTGGGCTCACCTAACTCTTCCAACAGCGTTCGACTTGTTGAGGTGGCCCTGGAATACGGTGCCAAGGCCTCATACCGGGTTGATTACGCGAGCGAGATCAAGCAGGAATGGCTGGACGGTGTTGCCACCATCGGGCTGACGTCAGGTGCCTCGGTGCCCGAGGTGCTTGTGGATCACACCCTGGCCGATCTTGCTGATGCCGGTTACACGCAGGTTGAAGAGGTCAAAACCGCTGAAGAGGACCTTCAGTTCTCGTTGCCGAAGGAACTGCGCAAAGACTCGAGTGGCAACGTTGACCAGTCACTACTCGGCGGGCGCAAGAACTCCTAAGAGATCGCGTTACCGGCTGAACCCAGCTGGTTAGCTGCCTGGACAACCCTGGCAGCCATCGACGTTTCCGATACTTTGCCCCACGCGCGAGGGTCATAGAGCTTCTTGTTGCCGACTTCGCCATCCACCCGCAGAACACCGTCGTAGTTCTGGAACATGTAACCGGCGATTGCCCTGGTGTAGGCGTACTGGGTGTCGGTATCGATGTTCATTTTGATGACACCGTTACGGACTGCCTCAGCGATTTCCTCGTCAGTGCTTCCGGAGCCACCGTGGAAGACGAGGTCGAGTGGCTTAGGGCCTGTTCCAAACTTCGCCTGGAGTCCGTCTTGGATCTCCTTCAGCAGTTCTGGTCGAAGCTTCACGTTGCCGGGCTTGTACACACCGTGGACGTTGCCAAAGGTGAGGGCTGCCATATAGCGGCCGTGCTCGCCAAGGCCGAGTGCCTCGACGGTCGCGATGGCATCCTCGAGAGTCGTATAAAGACTGTCGTTAATGTCGTGGCTCACACCATCTTCTTCTCCACCGACAACACCAATCTCGACCTCAAGGATGGCGTGGATGGCCTTCATGCGGGGCAAAAGGTCTTGGGCAATCTCGAGGTTTTCCTTCAGTGGTACCGCTGAGCCATCCCACATGTGGGATTGGAAGATGGGGTTTCCGCCAGCCTTGACGGCCTCTTCGCTGGCAGCAATGAGTGGCATGACGAACCCGTCAAGTGCATCCTTCGGGCAGTGGTCGGTGTGCAGTGCCACCGTAATCGGATAGTTTTTGGCGACCTCGGTGGCAAATGCTGCCATCGCGAGTGCGCCCGAGGCCCTGGCCTTTACGCTCTGGCCGGCGAAGAAGTCAGCACCTCCGGTGCTGACTTGGATGATGCCATCCGAACCCGCTTCGGTCAGGCCTTGAAGAACACCGTTGATGGTCGATGACGACGAAATGTTGATCGCTGGAAAGGCGAAGCCTTTAGCCTTCGCGGTGTCGATCATCTGTGCGTACTGGTCCGGTGTTGCTACGGGCATTTCAGCTCCAAATCCGAGGGAAAGCGTTGTGGGCCCAGCTTATCTTGAAGACTGTTGAGGGGGCCTCACGGCGCTAGGCTGGGGTCAGAATTACTCGTTCGAACGAGAAGAAGGGCCCCTAGATGTCCGAGGTTGAAGCCGCTGAACTCTTCGTCCACCCGGACCGGAACTTGGCCATGGAGTTGGTTAGAGCCACTGAGGCCGCCGCTATTCGTGCAACACCGTGGATTGGACGAGGCGACAAAAACGCCGCTGATAAGGCGGCTGTTGACGCGATGCGGAAGTTCCTCTCGACCGTCAACTTTTCTGGCCTCGTCGTTATCGGCGAAGGCGAAAAAGACGACGCACCGATGCTCTTCAACGGTGAGGTTGTGGGGACCGGAAATGGGCCCCTGTGTGACATCGCGGTCGACCCTATTGATGGCACGTCGCTCACGGCCGCCGGCCGCTCGCACGCCATTTCTATGATTGCGGTGTCTGATCGAGGCAGCATGCTCGATGCCTCCAGCGTCTTCTATATGGACAAGATTGTGGCCTCTCACGAAGCCATTGGTGTTGTCGATATTTCTCGGCCGATTGGCGAGAACATCCGAGCGTTGGCAAAGGCCAAAAATAAGGCTGTCGAGGACATCCGAGTCGCTGTTCTTGATCGCCCCCGCCACGAGCAGCTGATTGCCGATATTCGTGCCACCGGTGCCGGAACCCGTCTGATTCTCGATGGGGATGTGGCCAGTGGAATCAACGCAGCCCGTCACGACACCCGCATTGATATGTGTGTAGGTATTGGCGGCAGCCCGGAGGGTGTGGCCACGGCGTGCGCGGTGAAGGCGCTGGGCGGATTCATGCAGGGCCGGTTGTCTCCGACCAGCGACGAGGAAAAACAGCGCGGGTTGGACGCTGGACTCCGCTTTGACCACGTCTACGGAGTGAATGACCTAGTCGCCAGCGACAACACTTTCTTTGTGGCAACGGGTGTGACCGATGGTGAACTGGTGCGCGGTGTTCGCCGCGATGGCCCCATCATCAGCACGGAGAGCATTGTGTTGCGGGCACGCTCTGGCACGATTCGCCGAGTGTCTGCGGATCACCAAGCGAGTAAGTGGCTAGACGACTAGTCCTTGAGAGCCTTGCTGGGGCTCTCGAGTAGTTCAGGGGCCGAGAGTTCGCGAGGCATTTGATCGACGCCCTCGAGCGCTGTGGGCAAATCTGCTGCTGTGCCCAGTTCACTGAGCTTTCTCGCGCTCGGGAACACCCGGGTCTCGAGAGAGCCTACGAAGGAGTTGTAACCCTTCACCGTGCTGGAGATGGAGCGGCCCAGGGTCTCGATGTGCTTGGCCATTCCGCCGAGGCGCTGCAGAAGCTCGCGACCGACATCAAAGAGTTTTGCGGCGTCTTCGGTGAGCACATCTTGTTGCCAGGAGAAGGCCACGGTCTTCAGCACGCTCCAGAGCGTGACGGGGGAGGCTAGTGCGACCTTCTTGCTAAAGGCGTAGTCCATCAGCGCTGGGTCGGCTTCGATTGCCGTGGAGATCAACGCCTCGCTCGGGATAAAGCAAATGACAAGTTCGGGCGAGGAGGAGAGGCCATCCCAATAGGACTTTTTGCCCAGCGCATCCACGTGCGCCCGCACGGCGGTCACGTGCTGCTTGAGGAGCGACTCGCGCCTGGCTGCTTCTTCACCGGTGGCGGTAAAGGGAATCTTGCTGGCTTCGAGATACGCGGTGAAGGGAACCTTCGCGTCAACAGCAATGTTTTTCCCACCGGGGAGGTGAATAACCATGTCGGGCTTGCCGATTCCAGCATCCGAGGTGATGTGGGACTGGACATCGAAGTCGACACGTTCGATGAGGCCTGCGGCCTCCACCACTCGTCGTAATTGGACTTCTCCCCAGACACCCCTGACGCTGTTGGAGCGAAGAGCTGAGGCGAGCTGCTCAGCGGTGCCGCGCAAGAGCTCTTCGCTCTCGAGAGCTGCACGCAGCTGTTGACTGATTTGTCCGTGCTGTTCATTGCGCTGTTTTTCGAGCGCGGTGACGGTGCGTTGCATGTCGGTCAAGCGCTCCGAGACTGGAGTGAGCGCTTGCAGAATTTTGTTCTCGGTCTCTTGATTGCCGCGAAGGGTGTCGTATTGACGCTGCATCATCTCCAGCTGGGCTTTGAGCGCAATGGAGTCATCAGACCCTCCAGTGGTCTTCCGCCCGGCGACAAGCCAGCCAACGAGGAAACCTAGGCCAACGCCCAGAGCGAGGCCAATCAGGACAGCGGCAATTGTTTCGTTCATGTCCACAGTCTGCCAGTCACCTCTGACCGACACTGGAACCTGCACTAGGCTTCCTAGCCGTGGCTCTCACCATTGGAATCGTCGGACTCCCGAATGTCGGCAAGTCCACTTTGTTTAACGCGCTCACCAAGAACTCTGTCTTGGCGGCGAACTATCCCTTCGCCACCATTGAGCCAAACGTCGGCGTGGTGAATCTTCCCGACGACCGGCTCGAGGTGCTGGCTGGCATATTTGGCAGCGAGCGCATCATCCCTGCGGCTGTCTCCTTTGTCGACATCGCCGGCATCGTTCGAGGCGCCAGCGAGGGCGAGGGGCTGGGAAATCAGTTCCTTTCGAACATTCGTGAGGCCGAGGCCATCGCTCAGGTGGTGCGCGTTTTTGATGACCCTGATGTGGTTCACGTCGATGGGGTCGTCAACCCTGCGGCAGACATGGAGACCATCAACACCGAGCTGATTCTTGCTGACCTGCAAACCCTTGAGAAGGCAATCGCCCGTTACGAGAAAGAGGTCAAGGGTAAGAAGCTTGAGCCCAGCGTTCTGGCCTCCGCGGAAGAAGCCAGGAGCATTCTGGATACGGGGAAGACCCTGTTCCAGGCGGCATTCGATGCGACCCCGATTCGTGAGCTCGGCCTGTTGACCGCAAAGCCTTTCTTGTATGTCTTCAACGTGGACGAAAACACCCTCGGCAACCCCGCTAAGCAAGCAGAGCTGGCAGCACTGGTGGCTCCTGCGCAGGCTGTGTTCTTAGACGCCAAAGTCGAGAGCGAATTGATTGACCTCAACAAGGCAGAGGCGCTCGAGCTTCTGCAGTCGCTGGGTCAAGAAGAGAGCGGGCTGGATCAGCTCGCTCGGATTGGGTTTGTGACCCTCGGCTTGCAGACCTATCTCACGGCCGGACCCAAAGAGACCAGGGCCTGGACCATCCACACCGGATGGAAAGCCCCTCAAGCAGCAGGTGTCATTCACACCGACTTTGAAAAGGGATTCATCAAGGCTGAGGTCACCTCGTTTGAGGATCTGGTTGCTGCTGGCTCACTTGCCGAAGCGCGTTCTGGGGGCAAGGCCCGCATTGAGGGCAAGGACTACGTCATGAAAGACGGCGACGTCGTCGAGTTCCGTTTCAGTTCCTAGTTGTCACTCTCAGGAACACGTGGTTCGCTGGTCCCATGACGGTGTTGCCCATGTTCCCCCTGGGTTCGGTGCTCTTCCCCGCGATGCCCTTGGCGCTTCGGGTTTTTGAAGAGCGCTATCTCAAGATGATGGGGACCATCCTCGAGGACGAGACCCCGCGCTTTGGCGTCGTGTTGATCGAACGGGGCTCGGAGGTCGGCGGGGGAGAGAAGCGTTTTGAGTATGGAACTGTCGCTCAGGTGCTTCAGGTCGAGGCCCCTGATGGTCCACTCGCCGTGGTGGCCAGGGGCACCGAGCGTTTTCGCGTCCTGGAATGGTTGCCAGAGGATCCCTACCCGATGGCACGCGTGGAGTTCATCGAGGGGTTTGACGTTGAGGATGGCGGGCCAGATTTAGAAGCAGCAGAGAAACTGGTGCGCGACACCCTCGCGTATGTCGCAGAAGTTGGCGCCCATGATTCCTGGCCGAGTGACCTCGAATTGGCTGATGACCCCGTGGAGAAGGCCTGGCAGTTAGCCGGTATCGCTCCGCTTGGCCCACTGGATCACTACGACTTCCTGGTGGCAGAGAGCTTCCAAGAATTGCTTGCCACTTTGAGTTCCACCGTGGCGGATGCTCTCGAGACGTTTCGGTTGAGCCGGGAATCTGATGGCTAGGAGCGATTGAGAGTTAGCGAGGCCCTTTGGGTCGCTGCCAGCTGACCGCCTGCCCGGTCGCCCGGGGCAAGGAAACACTCTTGACTGGTGGGAGTTTTGTTTCAGATTTATAACGGCACCCATTTTGTGTTTGTGCTTGAAGGTTCGGGCGGTAGAGTAGCGCCATTGCGTAATCGCGCAACCGGTTCCATAATCTGGGCAAAGGAGAACAGATTGATTAAGAAATGGATGGCTGTCGCTACGGCAGCCGGTCTGACAGTTGCACTGTCAGCGTGTGCTACTGAAGCCGAGACCGACACCGCTCCTGTGGAGTCCACTGACTCTGCAGCGTGTGAAACGGTCACGGAGTTCACTTGGCTGGGCACTATCAAGCGTGAAATCTCGGCTGAGTTCCTCGCAGCAGCTGATGCATACAACGCCGCTCAGTCTTGCTACGAAGTGACGGTGATTGAGTCTGACCCCGACACCCCATTCTTCACAACGGTGACGCCGATGTATGAAGCAAATGAAGCCCCTGTTGTCATGACCGCTCTTCAGGAGCTTCCTGACATGGCTGACCGTGTCATGGACTGGACTGGAACCGACCTTGCTGCACTCGCAGCTCCTGGTTCTTTGGATGGCGCCAACATCGGTGGCAAGCAGGTTGGTATTCCTGTTACCGCTGAGGCATTCGGTCTGCTCTACAACAAGGCAGTTCTTGACGAGGCTGGGGTTGACCCCACCGCTATTCAGTCACGCGCTGACCTTGAAGCTGCTTTCCAGGCAGTTCAGGCCACCGACCGCGACGCAATCCACTTCTCTGGTCTGTGGTGGTCGCTTGGTGCTCACGTGAGCAACATTTACCACACCACTGCGGGCGAGGACCTCGAAGGCAAGCTGACCGTTCTTGACGGTCTTGTTGATGGCACCTACCCCCTCATGGATGACCCCAAGTTCATTGACTGGTTGGACACCTTCGACCTGATGAAGGAGTACAACACTGGTTCGGCGACCATTTCGGATGCCGACTATGACCTGGGTATTGAGAACCTCGCTACTGGTGAGGTTGGCTTCTGGTTCATGGGTAACTGGGCAGAGCCAGACCTCCTGAAGACCACTCCTGACGGATCCTTTGGCGTTATGCCTCTCCCCACCGGCGCAGCCGCTGGCGACTATGGCAACGACTCCATCTCCGTGGGCGTTCCGTTCTACATCATGATCGACGAAACTCAGTCGACTGAAGAAGAGCGCGCTGGAGCGATGGACTTCATCGGTTGGTTCCTGACCACCCCTGAGGGCCAGGCTCTCTGGGCAGGTCCAATCGAGCAGGGTGGATTCAACTTCATCCCGATGTACGAAGGCTTTACTGTAAGCCCGACTACGTTCATGGCTCAGGACATCGCCAGCTACATTGCAGGCGGAAAGACCCTCGAGTGGATGAACAGCTACTACCCCGCTGGTCTGCAGGATGTCTACGGTTATGAAGGTGGACAGCCTTACTACGACGGCGTTCTCGACCGCGCAGGTTATGCATCCGTTCTTGAGGGTGCATGGGCTGGCGCTGAGAAGACGTGGCGCTAAGCGCTTCGTTAGCTCGGTAGTAACCGCGTAAGCGGACGTGTGGCCCTAACCAGTATTCTGGTTAGGGCCACACTCCCTAGGGGCAAAGGTTGTTGACAGTGAAGTCGAAAAAAGTAGGGGCTCTCAAGCACCTCAAGCGATTCGGTATTTTTGCCGCGCTTCCCCTCTTTATATTCGGCATCGTTCTGGTTTTCCCCTTCATGCGGGGAATCTTCCTTACCTTTACCAACTGGGATGGCTTCGACTACGACTCTTTCGTAGGCTTGGATAACTACGCCCTCTCCATCCAGGACGAGGCCTTCTGGTCAGCCATGACCATGACTTTTGGCTATGTGCTGGCCTCACTGATCCTGGTCAACCTCGTGGGCTTTGGCCTCGCACTTCTCGTGACCATTCCGATGCGGGGCACCAACGTCTTCAGGACCTTCTTCTTTGTCCCGAACCTCATCGGTGGGGTGATTCTCGGGTTGATTTGGCAGTTCATTTTTGCCTCAGCCCTGCCCTCCCTGTCTGAGCTTTTCTCCTTGCCTTTCTTTACTTCCGACTGGTTGCTTACGCCGACCACAGCTTTCTGGGCCATGGTGATTGTCACTGTGTGGCAAATGGGTGGCTACATGATGATCATCTACATCACGGGCCTCATGAGCATTGAAAAAGACGTTCTCGAAGCAGCCATTATTGATGGCGCATCAGCATTTAGAACTCTGATGTCCATCAAGATTCCGTTGATGGCACAGGCGTTCACGATTTCTATGTTCTTGACGATTCGTAACAGCTTCATGGCCTACGACTTGAACCTTTCGCTGACCGGTGGTGGCCCTTACCGATCCACCGAGTTGATTTCACTGCACGTCTTCAAAGAGGCCTTTGGGTTTGGAAACTTTGCGACTGGTCAGTCCCAGGCCGTGATGATGTTCCTGGTCATCGCTGTGGCTGCGCTGACGCAGGTTGTCCTGAGTAAGCGGGCGGAGGTGCAGCGATGAAGCGTGTGAAACTCTCCCGCAGGATTTTCTTCGGATTTGCAGCGTTCCTTTCGGTTGTCTATGCATTCCCCTTCTTCCTTGTGCTCCTCAACTCTTTCAAGGCCAAGCGGGATATTCGTAACAACCCGATCGCGCCACCGGAGGAGTGGCTCTTTAGCAACTACATCAAGGCTGCTGAGCGGATGGAATATTTCCAGGGTTTGACTAACTCGGTGTTGATTACGGTCTCCAGCGTGATTGCCATCATCGTCACCAGCTCGATGCTCGCCTACTACCTGGCTCGCACGAAGAACAAGTTCACTTCGGTGACGTTCCTCGTCTTGGTGGCCTCGATGATCGTCCCTTTCCAGGCTTTGATGATTCCCTTCGTGGGGTTGTTTGGAAACCTGGGTCTCACCAACAGCCGAGCCTCACTGGTGTTCTTCTATGTGGGCTTTGGTGTTGCACTCTCGACATTCCTGTACCACGGGTTTATTTCCAATATCCCGCTGGAGCTTGATGAAGCGGCTGCGATGGATGGCGCTTCTGACTTCATGATTTTCAGGAAGATCATCTTCCCGATGCTCTCCCCAGTGACCGCGACGGTAGCCATCATCAATGGTTTGTGGATCTGGAACGACTTCTTGTTGCCGCAACTCGTGCTGACTCAAGAAAAACGAACACTGCCGCTTCGCACCTATGTCTTCTATGGCACCTACACCTCGGACTATGGTTTGGCTATGGCAGGTCTCGTGATTTCGATCCTTCCGATTGTGTTGTTCTATTTCGTTATGCAGCGCCAGATTATTTCCGGAGTCTCCGCTGGAGCGGTGAAGTAATCATTCCGCTGTGCTGAGATTCACTAAGGGTGACCACCTGCCCCCACGGGCTGGCTCCAAGGTTGCCCGCATTGCTATTCCAGTGAGCCTTGAGTTCATGTTGGTGTTGGGGCTCACGTTTGTGAACCAGATCATCGTGGGTGGGCTTGGCGGTGTTGCTGTTGCGGCAGTCGGCTTCGCCAACAGCATTAACACGATCCCGCTGTTCTTTTTTGGCGCCGTGAATGTTGGCGCCGGGGTGGTGGTGGCCAGGGCATTTGGTGGTGGTCACAAGCGCATCGTAAGCAAATCGGTGACCTTCGCCGTTGTTCTCTCGGTGGCAACAGGTGTGCTGGCAGCCGTTCCGTTTGTGCTGTTTCCGGGTGAAATCCTCCGGCTCTCGGGCGCCTCTGATGATGTTGTGGCCCAAGGCAGCGGCTATCTTGCGGTCCTGGTGGCGGGCCTTGCTGCTGGCGTATTGGGCATGGTGTTGGGCGCTGTGTTGCGCTCGGTTGATCGCCCACGCTCGCCGATGGTGGCGACAATCGTTACGGTTGCTCTGAATGCCCCACTTGCCATTGTTTTCGTCTACGGGATCGGTCCTTTCGAGGGCATGGGTGTTGTCGGTGCGGCGTGGGCAACCTTGATCACGACCGTGCTGAAGGCTGTCATTCTCTTGATTCAGACCTATCTGGTCTTTGATGTGGCGAACTGGTTGTTGCCCTCTAACCGCCGTGATTGGATCGCCATCGGCCGGCCCATCATTGTGTTGGCGTTCCCGATGGCGCTGACCAGCATCTCGTGGACGTTTGGCAACTTCTTCTACAACGTCATCGTTGCCCAATTGGGTAATGGGCCATTAGCGGCAATCAACATTGTCTTCACTATGTCCAGCGTGTTCATTGTGGGCAGTATCGGTTTTGGCAGCACGATCACCGTGTTGGTGGGCCAGGCAATTGGTGCGGGTAATTCTGCGTTGGCTAAAGACTGGGTGGCGTATCTCCTGCGCCTTGGCATTTACACGAGCATCGGTTTCGGCGCCCTCTTTGCGCTCTCGTCCTTGGCGCTGCCCGCTCTGTTCCCGAGGGTTGAGGCGGAGGTGTTGTGGGCGGCAACGCTCGGGATTTTCATCAACGCCGCCCTCCAGCCGATTGCGGTTCGTATGCTGCTCTTGGCTTCTGTGTTGCCCAGCGGCAACGACACCACCGGCATCATCATCGGCGATTTCGCAGGGCCCTATTTGGTGGGATTGCCACTAGCGATTGCCTTGGCCTATTTCACACCACTCGGTGTCTTGGGCGCCGTGATTGCGAAGGGTGGCGAAGACACGCTGAAGTGGTTGATTTTTGCTGCCAGAAATCGTCGAATTCGATGGGAGAACGTGCTGCAGCGCCACGAGGATTCGCTGATTGGCATCGGCGACCCTCGCACCGGGCCCATCGCCACCCTCTAGAGGGGCATACTGGCTCCATGACCCAGATTCAGTCCTACACAGTGCTGCTGGCACTTGGCCCTGGTGCTGAGCTTCGGCGCTACCCGGCCCACACTCTGATCTCGTGTGATGTCGGCGGGGACTTCGATAGCGCCGGTTCCCGGGGTTTTGGACCCCTCGTTCGCTATATCTCGGGTGCTAATCAGCAGGGCCAACAGATTGCTATGACCTCGCCGGTGTTGCACGCACCGCACTCTGAAGCCACCCACACCATCAGCTTTGTGTTGCCGGAGGGGATGAACCCCGCCGACGCACCCCGCCCGGCCGATGGCCGGGTCGAGGTCCACGAGGTCCCACCTCGCTTGGTTGCCGCCCTGCGGTTCTCCGGCGGATGGTCGAAGGAGCGCGCTGATGGCAAAGCAGGGGCCCTGATGGGCCTGCTGGAAGCTGCTGGCCTTTCACCAACTGGCGCTGTCTTTTATGGCCGCTATGACCCGCCCTGGAAGCCGGGCCTGCTCCGCAGAAATGAGGCGCTCGTCGAGGTTTCCGAAGTCTCAACCAGTAGTCGCAGTGTGGCGTAGGTTCCACCAGGGACCCACTGCTACAGTTTCGCCTAGATAACCAAATACAGGGCCCCACGCTACGCGGGAGAGACACCAGAAACTACGGTGTCACCGAAGGAGCAAGCCTCCCCGCCAATCTCTCAGGTAGAAAGTACCGCCTAGCAAGGCCACTCTGGAAAGTGGGACGACTATCGCCCCCGCCGACGGTGAAAGCGCCCCCGGGCGTGAAACTCTCAGGCCAATGACAGAGGGGGAGTCACGGAAGAACACACTTCCGCTTATGACTCTGGGGGCCAGGTGACAAGCACACTCACTGCGTTGCACGCGCAGCACGAGGCTGCCGGCGC
>JBIIFP010000066.1:0-6423 GCA_044237205.1 Pontimonas sp.
CCTTCGCCTTCGTTGCTCGATTCCATCAGTAGTTGCATGCCGAGACAAATACCTAGGAGTTTGGACTTGCCGTTAGCAATGGCATCTCCCAGGGCCTGGCTGAGACCCCTGCTTTCCATGACAGCCATCGCAGCGGGGAAAGACCCCACACCTGGAAGCATCACGGTGTCCGCAGAGGCGACAGCGCCCGGTTCACCTGACACGATGACATCGCGCCCCAGGTGTTCGACCGCGGCGCTAAGAGAACGAATGTTGCCCATGCCGTAGTCGACGATCACAACTTTTGGCGCTAAGGGGCCCATTTTTTCAGCACATCTTTCGGCGACGCGGCGAGTTCGGTGTATCCATGTCCCGGCACTGGTAGTAAATGTCTGAGGTTGACCGGGCTCGGACTGGTTTGCAGGGGACTCCGTAAGCCACAACACCTTCAGGGATATCTTGGCGAACTAGGGATTGCGCCCCAATCACTGTGTCAGCACCCACAGAGATTCCTTGCAGCACACCGGCGTTAAGTCCAACCATTGCTCTTGCACCAATTATGACTTTGCCGCCAGTGTGAGCCCCGGGCCCAAGAGAAGCGAATTTGCCAATCGTCGACTCATGATCAAGTGACGCACCGGTGTTGAGTAAACCCCCAACGCCGACGACGGAGAGGGGTCCGACACTTGCTTGCGCCAAAACCACGGCGGCTGGCTCGAGCATCGCCGAGGGCGAAACCGAGGCAGTGGGATGGATGATGACTGGCGTTCGAGCATCGGGGTGTTCTTCAAGAAGCTCGGCATGAGCGCGTTCTCGAGCGAAGTTGTGTCCAATGCCAAGCGCGACGCTGACGTTCGTCAGGTTGAATTCCGCAAGGGACGCAAGCACAGGCAACCCTTGGATTTTGGATGACTCTTGCCCTGGGTCAACAAATCCAACAGGTTCGAACCCCGCCGAAAGGCAAACGTCCCACACAGCTAAGGCGTGACCGCCCGAACCAAGGATTACGATTTTGTCGCGCTTGTTCATAGTTGGAGTCTACGTTGCGAGCGTGAAGCACCCCATCTGTGACGATCAAAGAAGTTAGGACGCGCGACGGGCGCGAGCCGCGCGGCGCTTCAGGGCACGCCGCTCGTCTTCACTCAGCCCGCCCCACACGCCAGAATCCTGGTTCGTGTCGAGCGCATACTGGAGGCAATGTTCCGTGACTGGGCAGTGGGAGCAGACTGACTTAGCACGCTCAATCTGCTCGACCGCCGGGCCAGTGTTACCCACGGGGAAGAAAAGCTCGGGGTCAACGGTGAGACAAGCTGCTCTATCGCGCCAGTCCATGGGTGCTCCTTGGTATCTAGAGGGTTTCGTGACAACCGGAGTAACTCAACAGAGGTGCTGTGAAGAGTGCGGTTCCGGGAGGTCATGCAGGTGGCCCACTCCGGTGTGAACGCCACGACAACTCGGGATAGACTCCCACAAAACAGCCTGGTAATCAAGGATTTTCTAGAAAACTGTCATGAATCCATCAGCATTCAGAGCTCCGGCCGTGATCATCGTCGCCCTGGTGCTGATGGCCGAAACCCTTGTTTTATTGGGCCTCTCTGGCTTCCTGTTCTACCAACTAGCGGTCGACACCCCGGACTCTATGGCCTCGGCGATAGGCCTCGTTGTCATCACAGTGACCGCTACGGTCTGGATTGCAGCGACCACCATCGGGTTTTTCCAGGGAAAGCCTCTCGCCAGAGGCTCAGCTCTGGTGTGGCAGGTGCTACAGGCTGCCGTGGGTCTCGCAAGTAACCAAGGGCTGTTTGCACGGCCCGACATTGCCAGTGGCCTTCTTGGGCCAGCGCTCGTGGCGCTGGCCCTGCTTCTATTCTCGCCCTCGGTTAGCAAGCACCTGGGAACAGCGAGAGACAGCGCCTAGAGGCCGAGCTTGTCCCTGAGGCTTGCCACGTGGCCAGTGGCCTTCACGTTATAGAGGGCATGGGTGAGCATGCCCTCTTCGTCGATCACGAAGGTCGAGCGGATGACACCCATGACCGTCTTCCCATACATAGATTTCTCTCCATAGGTCCTATAAGCGTTGTGAACGACAAGATCCGGGTCGCTCAATAGGGGGAAGGACAGGTTCTCCTCCGAGGCAAACTTCTGCAGAGCAGCGCCCTGGTCCTTCGAAACACCTAGGACCACGTAGCCAGCGCTCTGGAGCGATGCCATGTTGTCTCTGAAGTCACACGCCTGGGTGGTGCACCCAGGCGTGCTGGCTGCTGGATAGAAATAGAGGATGACCTTCTTACCCCTGAAGTCAACGAGCGAAACGGAGGCGCCGTCCTTGTCGACCATAGTGAAGTCGGGGGCGGGGGAGTTTTCAACGAGCTTGGTGGGGGCCATAGTGGTGTCCTTTGAACGAAGGTTGTGTCTCGAAATTTAGCCTTGAGGCTGATTACTAGCTTAGGCGCAGGACGAGGACAGGTCGCCAGCAGACGACTGAAGCTGGTAATCTTTCAGAGCATTGCTGGCACCTCTAGCTCAATTGGCAGAGCAACTGACTCTTAATCAGTGGGTTCCGGGTTCAAGTCCCGGGGGGTGTACCAAGGAGATTGAATTTGTGCGAGGGGCAGGGAGCCACCTGATTCCCACAAATCTTCCTAGGGTGGGCGGCTGAGACTGAAGGGACGCCCTCACCAGCGTTTCTCACCCCCCCATTTCGGCTACATTGAGGCGAAGACACCAGGGCTAATTCTCGTCTTGGGCATCCGGAGAGGACGTGCCTAAATGATTAAGGATGAGGGACGATTCCTAGCGTTCCAAGAAAACGAATTGGGATGGCGCATTTATTTGGATCTTCGGGATCCCCGCGCCAGAGCCTTGGCTAAGGCTTCTGGCGATCTGAATCCAGGTTCGCTCAAACTTTTTCAGCTGGCCGCTCGGCTCTGCAAGTGGGACATAGTTGTAGATGTCGGAGCAAATTACGGAGAGATGCTCGCGGGTCTAGAGGGTCTAGGGGGTCTTGAGCGAGTCCTTGCTTTTGAGCCAAATCGTCGCCTGGTTCCTCTCCTTAGGCGTACTTTCGCTGACGTTGCGGGCGCGGTTCAAGTCAGGGGAGTAGCTCTTGGGCGCCGTAATTCGGTCGGCTTGTTTCTTGAGAACAAGAAATGGAGCGGGACATCCCTCATGATTTCGAGTGCCCGAGACCTCGTGAATTATTTTTTGCGCCGGCGCTGGGCCGGGTTCGCATTACGGCTCGTACGACAGCGTACCTTGGACAATCAACTCGGGGCCATCTCTGGAAAAACTATCCTCGTCAAGATAGATGTTGAGGGTCTGGAAATCGAGGTTCTCGGAGGCGCACGCAGGGTGATCGCGGAGGCCTCTGATTATGGCCTTGTCGTTGAAATTCTTCACCTGCGCTATGAGCAGGTCTCTCATCTCTTCGATTTGGGACACGTTTACATGTTGGATTTGGGAACAGAAGGCTTGGTGGAAATCCGCGACGTGGAGGCCCTCCGAGCGATCAGAGAAGAAAAAAATTCGACCCTATACCGTCAGGATATTTTTATCTCGTCGTTCAAATCTTCCCAGTTTTAGCCTCGGCCAGGTTGAATCTTTTTCCACCGCAGAGAGATTCTCTCTCGGACCGAAAATGCGAAGTAGTCCTTCCTGTTGTGGTCACGAAGTTCTAAGTGTTTCCGGTAATCCTCGTCTAGCGCGTTCAGACTAATCGGAGCGGTGGTCAAGACGTAAGGAAAGCTAACTTGGTCTCGGATAGACCGATACGCGATTTCGACCAACCATGCGTTGCCGAAGTTTGCAACGCTCTCAGTGTGGCGCCGCGCAATCACCCCGGTGTAAAAAAGGCCGAGACTGTCAGTAAAACCAGCCGACTTGTATGCTTCAAGCTGCGCATCGAGCGGCAGACGTCGCCACTTGGAGAAGCGCTTCAAGAACGCGACCTCCTCGGCAACAGATATTCTTTTTGGATGCCGAAAAATTGCTAATTCTGTGTCAAGCAACCTCGTGCGAACGAGGTTCGAAAGGTATCCGGACGAGTCGCGGACGTTGGCATCCATCCAACAAGATGACGAGTTCTTCGTGAAAAGGTCTGGTCGCGCCCGCGGAAGCTTAGCGCCCAGCCGCGGTGGCAGGTCGACGGGAAGCACAACGTTCTTCCACTCGGAGGTAATTGGCTGGTCCGAAACAAGTATGGCTTCGTCAAAACCTGGCGGGATGGGCGGGACATTGTCGTGACGCCCATAAATCGCCGTCACTACCGAAATCGGTGCGTCTGAACTGAATTTGGACAAAACTCGGGAGGCCATGCGACAGAGTCTAGCGCGAGAATTTTCGCAGATTACTGGCTGCTGGCCTTGTGATCGGCGGTTGGGCGCGAGAACACTTGGCGAATTTTGTCGGAGCCAAATTGATAGTCCGAAGATTGCCAAAAGTAGGGCCGGCTATCGAGATCTACACCGACGAGCACAATTCTTCTAAAACCCTGTAGCGCCCCAAGAAGAATCATTCGGGCCACAGAAGCACCGTTGTCGAGTAACAAGTTGCTGGGGGTCGTCCGATTTCGGTAACCGCGGACCACTCGCCGGATATCGGCCAGCAAGTTTGCGGGCCTACTGGTAATCAAGTTGGCTCGTCCATACATCAATTTAGGGCCCTTCAACCCTTCTGGAGGACGAACCATATTCTGAAGAAACGACGAATTTCTTGGTCGGAGAAAGAGAAAAACGGGCTTAGTTGACTGAGGAATTTTCCTGAGGTGGAGGTTGATGAAGGCGGTATCAGCGCCCAACTTGTTTGTTTCCTGTCCCGTTTCAAAGCAGTACGCATCAGGCACAAAAGGATGTATCGCCCAAACATTAATACCTATCGAGGCATGTTGCCCGATGTGCTCGAAGTGTGCATCTGTCAAATCGAGGATTGAACTTCCACTGCCCAATATGAAGAGTGTTGACGACGGCTTGTCAGCTAAAAATGGCCTATGAACGTCGAGATTCTCATAACCTGCTTCCGCAGTAATGAGTCTCGTGGCGGCAGAGTCACGGATTGCAATCTTGCTCCACGCAAACGACCGAGCATAGGCCGACAGTCGGTGGTCGAGCAGGCCCTTCAGTGCGGATTTCATCCCCTGTGATCCGGCACGACGGCGGGGACCAGCGGATTGTCACGAAGCGCTGTGCTAACGTCCGCCCACCAATCGTGACGAAGAATTCTCTGCTCGATGAAAGTGGCGCCTGAGCGTCTGATCCTCTCGATTTCATCTGGCGCACGTAGTAGTCGATCAACTTGGAGCGCGAGGTCCTTCGGCGACGTGTAGGCAACATAGTGTTCGCCGGGAATCAACGGCGAAGGAACGTTTGGCGCCAGCAACAGTGTTTCGGCCACGAGTGCCTCGGTGTACCGGTAGACCAGATGAGGAGGAATGCCCGCATCCGCAGCGCTCTCCAGGATGTGTTCAGAAGTTGTAATTGTCATGTCGGAGCCTCTCAGCACTGACCAATAGCCCTCCCCCAGAATTTTTGGCTCGTCGGGGTGGCGTAGGACGAAGTGGAGCGTGACGGGCTTTTGGCTCAGTTGCTCAGCAATCGATTTCAGAAGGGTGGCGCGAGGCTCGTACACCGTGCCGACAAATGAGATTGTTGGATGCTTGGGGTCGAGGTCATGACGAGAATAGCTAGCCCGAATGCGCTCGAGGCGTTTCTGCGAAAAAGGCATGAACATCGGGCCGTAGATTCGACGGTGGGGAAGAAATTGCCTCGCTACTTCGCTCGGCATCAGCGTCAAAATCACGCCGCGGTTTGCTGTAACAATCCCTGCTTGCCTGCGCCACTGGCGCAAGGGTAGGTTCATCAAAATTGTGATTGGTGTGATGCGGTTCCAAGCCAGAAGAGCTGATACAGCGAAAGCCTCCCAATTTCTCGCCACAGCGACTGGCTTCCTGTGCGAGTGTCATACACGTAGTGAGTTGGGGCCGTCTCTGAAATGCAGCGCTTGACCTGCCGGATGTAGCCTGGTTTTCCCGGCAAAACTTCGAGGCGTACAACGCACTTGCTCCCTAAATAATCCCGAGCAGAATCTAAAAGTTCCACCAAACTGGGATCCGCGAGCCAACCTGCCGCACCCGCCTCAATGACAATCCGAGACGACTCGTCTGAGACGCGACCGTGCCCCGGCGCTACCACCGAAATAGCACGACCCAGCAAGAAGGCGACCCAATAGACCAGATAGATTCCTATCTTTGTCATCGCCACCCTTTGCATCTTTTCGGTCGTCCGGACCGCTAATTCTACAAGGTATCTCCCGGCATCGACCCCGGCTGCGGACGGAATGTTTAGCTTGTCGGGATGCCCTTATTGATTTCTTCCCACAAGAAGCCCTCGGTGGATTTCGTGTGGACTCATTGGGATGTGTGATCTTCCTGTGTTGCCGGCATTGGGTTCA
>JBIIFP010000067.1:0-6311 GCA_044237205.1 Pontimonas sp.
GATCACACCCTCGAATCCGAGGTCGTTACGTAGGATGCCAATCCAGTTATCAGAGAGCGAGGCTGGATCCTTGCTCACCGTGGTGACCCGAATGTGAGCCATCATGACCAGTTCAGCTCCGGCCTCAATGCCCGCCACAAAAGGCTCACCGTGTGTAGCTCGCCACTGGTCATAGGGCATATCGACGCTCGGAACGACCTTGTGGGTGTCAGCAAAGACCATGCCATGACCCGGGAAGTGTTTCACTGTTTGAGCAACACCCGGCACTCGCGCCTCCACGGCCGCGCGGACGTGTTCGCTCACCACTGCTGGATCCGTGGAAAAAGCGCGATTATGAATGTATGCACCAGAGCCCTGGCTCACATCGGCGACCACACCGAAGTTGACATTCGAACCAGTGCTAGCGACAAGTTCTTGCCTGGCAAGGAACGCCGCGGCCGTGTCCTCCACGGCGCCAGCCCCTAAAGCCCTGGCGCCGGGGAATTCATCACCGGCGATGCGGGCAATGGGTGAGCCCTCTTGATCCACCGTGATGAGTAGCGGAAACTCTTGATCGGCTTGAAGCTCACCCATGAAGGCGCTGATGACCTCAGGCCCGCCTTGGAGGTTTCCCTTCAACATGAGGAAGCCGGCCGCTGGCACACGCTGCAGAAACTCGAGCTGGCGATCGGAATCCATGCCAGCAATGGTGACCACCATCAAACCGGCGAGCTTCTCACGAAGCTCAGCACTAGCAAGCTCGTCATCAATGCGCACCTGGACCAGGTCAATCGGTTCGGGCTCGGGTGCGGGCACGGGGACCACGGGCTCGGGTCGCGGAACTTGTTCCACCACGACAGACTCCGGTGGCAGTGGCGCTGGTGTTGCAGGAATCGCGCACGAGGTGAGAAGGCTGACTCCGCTGAGCACAACAGCTAAAGCGGGGAATCGGGGAGCCACAGATGAAGATTAGTGCTCTGGGATGGCCAACCCCTGAACGGCGCCACTAGGCGTGCCCTGGCAAATGTCCTACACTGTAGAACTGTGGATAAAGACAGGGTGGGTCTTCGGGAACTGGGTCAGAATGTCTCTCGCGTGATGGAGCGCATCAAGAAGGGGGAATCGCTGGTGGTCACTGAGCACGGAACCCCTATTGCCAGGCTCGAGCCATACAAAGCCCGCTCGCGACTCGAGGAGATGATCGCCGATGGTGACGCCATCCCTGCCGAAATCAGCATTGAGGAATTCCTCGCGACCCACGTTCCTATCGAGTCGGAGATTCGCGGGTCGGACATCCTTCAACAGATGCGTGACGAAGAGAGATTTTGAATCTCTATATCGACTCCTCGGCGCTGATGAAACTGGTCACGCCGGAGGATGAGTCAGACTCACTGCGGGAATTCCTCGCGGGAGCTAACCCGTGGTCCACCGCAGTGGGCCTGCTATCCAGCCAATTGGCCAAGACCGAGATATTCAGAGCATCGGCGAGAATTAGCGCCGATGCGAGTCGCACCGCCCGCGACCTAGCCAGGAGCGTGACGTTCTTGGGACTTGACCGCCCAATCCTTCACCAGGCCGCCCTTGTGACGCCGGCCTCGCTTCGAACACTCGACGCCATCCACGTGACCACCGCCCTCTGGGGCGGCCTCGATATCATCGGCTACGACAACAGACTTAATGAGGCAGCCCGCGAAGCGGGCCTGACCGTCTACTCCCCCGGGATGAGCACTTCACAGTAGGGCGTGGCAGCGGTGGCAAGCTTTCGATCGATGGTCACCAACGGCACCTTCAGAACCATCGCTAACGCCACATAGGCGGCGTCGTAGAGGGAAACATCATGGCGCAGCGGCCACACCAACCGGGCATAGTGTTCGAAGGCAATGGTTTCCCACGGCATATCCAGTAATTGCCCAAACAACCCGTCCACATCTGGTGTTCCTGTGAGTTCATAACGCCTGAGAACGTTACTGACCTCAGAAAAGATCAGGCCCGGCACGAACACGTCAGACGAGTCAAGCATGCTTCGACATTCTTCGCCGCGCGACGACACATTAATCAGCCCGTCAATCGCAACCGACGCGTCAACGACAACCCTCACCTGTCGCGACCCTCGCGGATGGCGGCGACAATTTCTTCTCGGCTCATTCCGGGTCCGGGATTTCTTGCCAAAATGGCGCGGACTTCGTCCATCACTTCAGACATGGTCGGCTTGCCCGTGGCCTCATGAAGAAGACCCAACACATATTCCTGGAGCGACTTTCCCGCCGCCTCTGCACGGCGCACTAACGCGCTATGCACGGTATCGGGGACATTCCTAATCAGCACGTTTTTACTCATATCCGGAGGGTATCCGTGATGATTGCGTTTTGCAAGCACTAGGTCAGGAGTTGTCGCCATCCCCGGAGAATAGCGAGGACAGCCAGGCGCCCGCGTGAGTTCCGCACAGGCTCTGATCCGTCTGCTTTAGAGACCCTCGGCCACGCCTTCGGTTAGCCCGATCGCGCCGCCGCCGGTGGAGCCATGGGCGGCATCGCCGGAAATACCCAGCGCTTCGGCAATAGCGGCACGGATGTGGCGCTCGCCAATGCCATAGAAATCTTCGAGGTAGGCCCCAGTGCCACCGTGAGTGAAGGTGTCGCCGACCCCCACAGTAATCAGGCGCGCCCTGGACTGACGGGCCATCAGTGCGCCGGCGACAATCCGGGCAAGGCCACTGGCCACCCAATGGTTTTCTAGGGTGATCACCACGCGCGCTGCAGCAAGCTTCGTAATGAGTGCTTCGTCATCAAAGGGCTTCAGGGTGGCGACATTCAGAAGACCAAGGCCCGGGTGTTCCACCCGCAGCTCGTCGACGATTCTCTTGGCTGCCACGGTCAGGTGGCCAGAGACCAACACGATGACGTCCTGGCCATCGGCCAGGGTCCTGTGGTGGCCGACACGCATTGGCTCGTCGAAGAGACGAGGAACTTCACCGCGCAGTGCCCTCACATAGACAGGGCCTAGCAGCGGGTGGATGGCATCGAGAACGGTTTCCATGTCCGTGGCGTCGGCAGCTTCGATAACCGTCATGTTGGGCAGACCCGCCATGAGGCCTAGGTCATCAAGGGCTTGGTGGGTAACACCACCGGGGGTGGTGAGGCCTGGAAGGAAGCCAAATATGGCGGCCTTCTTGGCGGGGTACGCAAGCGTGAGTGCAACCTGCTCGTAGGGACGCCTGGTGCAAAAAACAGCAAACGACGCATATATGGGGTACAAACCCTCCGCCGCCATACCCGACATGGCGCTGATGAGACCCTGCTCTGCCATGCCCGCTGAGACGTGACGATTCGGGAACGCATCCCGAAAACCATCCGCCTCACAACTGGCGGTCAAGTCATTCGTGACCACGACAACATTGTCGTGAGCTTTGCCGTGCTCCAGCAGGGCGCCATAGAAAGGCTTTAGGACACTTGTTGCCATAGTTCTGCCACCTCCGATTCCAAAACGGTGATTTCCTCGGGGGTGAGACGCACGAAGTGCAGTTTGTTGGTTTCCCAGCGAGGGGGCAAGAAGCTGAAGCCTCGCCATGGCTCTGAATAACTGACCAGGATGGAGGGCCCGCTGGCTTTCTTCATCTGGGCCAAGGTGCCAAACAAGCCCTCAACGTCGTGTGCGTTGTGCTCGTGCACGTCCAGGCCAAACGCGCGAAGCTTGGAGGCAGCATCACCGATTTCCATGACCTCTGGCATCTTGCCATCGACTTGCATGTTGTTGCGATCCAGAACAATACGTAAGTTATCGAGCCCCTCGGCAACAGCGAGCTGAAGCGACTCCCAGGTGGCACCCTCCTGCAATTCACCATCACTGATCAGCACCCAAATATCGCCCGGTGTTCCCGTGCGCTTGCGCGCGATGGCACGACCCACGCCAACACCGAGAGCGATGGCGAGGGAACCGCTGGTGACGACCATGCCGGGCGAGTGCTCGGCACCAATCATTTCCAAGACCCCACCATCGGTGGAATGCTCGGCAAGCGCCGCAGGGTTCAAGCGGCCGGTCGCTGCGAGCGTCGCGTAGTGAGCGGTGGCGTAGTGGGCGGGAGAGATGATAAGGAGGTCTGGACCAGCGCCCAACCAGTCTTCACCGCGAAGCCCTGGGTTGCCAGGCTTCGGGGTTCCCTCAAACCTCGGTGGAACCGCGGGTCCAAGCGAGGGTCCTAAATCAAGAACCTTGGTGTGTAAGAGAGCCAACACTTCAGCCGTTCCGCAGGCCTGCGCCAGATAGCCTCCGTTTGCTCGAAGAGCCCACTGAGCGGCGAAGCATCGAATCTTGCCGGCAACCGCTGTGACCTCTTTGGTCCCCTCGGAGCCGAGGCCACTAATCACCACGGGGGCTAGTTGCTGACTGCTTGGAACGAACGCCAGATGACGGTCGCTCCGGCGTCAGCCAGGCCCTTGGCCCGCTCACCGATCCAGCCGGCCCGCCCGTGCTGGGGGTCCATGCCCTTAGTCGCCTCAACACCCTCACCAGACTTCTGTGCGGCGGAACTCAAAGCACCAGGCATATCGCTAGCTGAGTGAGCAGCCCTAGTGGCTGGCCCCAGTGCGTCCAACAGAGTGCGCTGGCCTTCTTCAGACTTACCGCGCAGAGCGATTTTGTCGAGTGCGGCCTGCAAACCAGCACGCAACTGGGTCAACGCGTCATCGTCATCATTGATGGCAAGACCGGCTGCCAAGAAGCCACTGGCATAAAGGGTGCCAAAGGTAGAGGGCGCAGCCTTCGAGATTTCTTTTCCGAGGTTCAAAACCAGCTGCTTAACGGAATCACCAGGTTCGGCCAAGGCCAAGCGAATGCCGGCGGCAATCTTTCCTGCGGTCAGGCCAAGATCGCCATCACCCGCCTCGCTATCGAGGTGGGTGAACTCCTCCGAGTTTGCTTCCAGGCCATCAGCAAGTTTGGCGAGGGCTGCTAGGAACTCCTGCATCAGGCTTGCGTGAAGAACGGGGTGTGAACAGGGTGATCGATGTACTTCTTGAGCTCACTGTCCAGACGAATCATGCTGATCGACGCGCCCGCCATTTCGAGTGAAGTCGCAAACTCGCCCACGTAGGTGCGATAGACCGACACCTTCTTGGCACCGAGCA
The DNA here is from genome assembly GCA_044237205.1 of Pontimonas sp. Classification (GTDB taxonomy): domain Bacteria; phylum Actinomycetota; class Actinomycetes; order Actinomycetales; family Microbacteriaceae; genus Pontimonas. Next base: position 5,103 of record JBIIFP010000067.1, read on the forward strand.
ACTCGTGCACCTTACGGAACATGATGTAGAGCTCCTCCTGAGGGGTCGAACCCAAACCGTTCATCAGCACGGCGACCTCGTCGCCGGCTGTCAGCTTCAGGTCTTCCTCGAGCTTGTCGACGAGCGCCTTCGTGATCGAATCGGCAGATTCGAGCTTGGTGCGGTGAATGCCTGGTTCACCGTGGATGCCCATACCGATTTCCATCTCACCCACGGGAAGCTCAAAGGTGGGCTTGCCATTAGCAGGCAGCGTGACAGGGCTCAAGGCAACACCCATGGTGCGGGTGTGCTCGGCTGCCTTCTTAGTGGCAGCAACAACAGCGTCAAGATCGTGGCCCGCATCTGCTGCAGCGCCGGCGACCTTGTAGAGGAAGAAGATGCCAGCGATACCGCGGCGGCGTGCTTCTTGACCAGAGGGGGCGGAGGCGACATCGTCGGCACCGAGCACGGTCTCCACGCGAATGCCTTCTGCGGCGGCAAGATCCGCAGCCATATCAAAGTTCAGGACGTCGCCGCCGTAGTTGCCATAGAGGTAGAGGACGCCAGCGCCACCATCGACGCGCTTGGTGACCTCCAGCATGGTGTCAGCAGAGGGGCTCTGGAAGACGTCACCGACAGCAACACCATCCAGCATTCCTTTACCCACATAGCCAAGGAACAAAGGAAGGTGGCCAGAACCACCACCGGTGGTGATGGCAACCTTGCCCTTCACCGGAGCGTCCTTACGAACCAGAGCGTGGTTGTCTCCGCGCACAGAATCGAGGGCTTTGGGGTGCGCAAGCAAGATACCGTCGAGCATCTCGGCGACGAATTCGACCGCACCGTTCAAAATCTTTTGCATCGCGACTCCTTTGTCAAATAACAAATCGTCACATTATTGTGACCGATTTCGCACATTATGAAACATTTATCCGTTGCGATGAGTGTAATGTTTCTCTCACCTAACCAACAACTCGGTCATCCCGACTGGGTTGTCACCAACATAGGAGGCAAGGTTGAAAAAGACCAAGTACGGCGTAGCGCTTGCCGCTACCGCTCTGGTTCTGTCCGCATGTGCGGGCGGCGCAGCTGAAACTGAGGGTGCTGAGGCTCCCGCAGAAGAAACTGCCGCATCGAGCGACCTGCGTTTCGTAAACGTAGTCAAGCTCACTGGTGTCGGCTGGTTCGACCGCATGGACGAGGGCATTGTTGCCTTCGCTTCCGAGACCG
>JBIIFP010000068.1:0-6269 GCA_044237205.1 Pontimonas sp.
ATCGGTTGCGCACGCGCTCGCAATTTTCAAAATGTCGAACCCGTGGTCAACAACCTTCTGGACAGAGATTTCATCGAAGGGGGTGCAGGACACGGAAAAGCCCGCCGAGCGCGCATGACCTACCAGCTCCAAGTACTGCGCATCGCTCAAACGGGTTTCTTCGAAGCGCTTGATGTACTTGTAGTCGTAATTGCCCTTATATGAGGGGTGGATCAAGGTGTCTAAGTCGCGATACTGAAACTTGATCGTGGCCAAGAAGTTCAGGCCATCGAGGGCCCTCGCGGCGCTGTCAATGATTGCCTTTCCGTGGTCCACTGAACCGTTGTGGTTATTCGCAAGATCGAGAACGAGGAGGGGCTGGCGGACTGATCCAAAAACTGACGTCGTCGAGGGCGTCTTCATAGTGATCTCCCAATCGTAGAAAGCAATATCCATCGTATCGGTCTAGAGCACCCGGCCTGGCGACCGGGCTCGAGCGGAGAGCGCCCCTTTGTATACTTGCCGATATGAGACTCGCACTCCTCGTTGGGCGCGACCTGAGGCCGAACCGCACCTGGGGCATCGTTCTTCATCAGTTGATCGAGCAGGGCCATGAGGTTGTCGCAGGCGCGCAAGTGCTTCCTGCTGGGTTAACTGGTGCCAACACCGGATACGAGGTATTTCCCCGGGGCATTGTCACCGACCGCTACCGGAGCATTCCGACTCACGAATCAGCGCACGAGCAACTTTCCTCCTATTTCCGTGAACCGTCATATTCCGAGACCCACGCCATTCTCATGGGTATGCTCTCCCGGCGAGACTCGACGGGCACGTTTAGGACGGTTGATCGTGAGGTCGTGCTTCGGCGGCTGCAGCTAGCGCTCTTGTCTCAACTGCTCCGCTCTAAGCCCACACACATGGTCTTTGAAGAAACGCCCCACGATGTGGCGGATTTTGCTCTCTTCCGTTTGGCGCGATGGCTCAAGATTCCGGTTCTGTTTTTTCAGCCGAGCCTGGTGGGGCCACAAGTTGTGGCCCGTTCCTCGCTCACCAACATTCTTGAGGTCGAGTGCCCGCTTGTCGGAAACAAGAATCTGGAGGCGGACCGGAAATCTGTGCAGGCCATCTCACAGGGGGCAATCTCCAAACTGCAAAAAGGAGGCGGTACCGCCCAACTCGATCGACAGAAGCGCGTAGATGGTGTTTCCTCGCGCGGCCGTCAAAAAATCAATGTGGTGAAGTACGTCGCTAGACGTCTGGGTAGCACTCCCGCCAACCGAATGGTCAACCTGACAGGCCACCTATTTCTTGGAGAGCGGGTTCGCAGGGCACTTGAAGTGCTCCTGGAGAGGTCGCTGCGGCGATCCCTGCACCGCACGGTTGCAGGATTGCCCTCAGCGCCTTCCAACCGCGACGCCAAATACGCTCTTTTTGCGCTCCACTACGAGCCAGAGAGAACGAACATGCCCGAGGGGCTTCCCTACCTTGCACAACTGGACGCTGTCTTGGATGCCCGGGCATTCCTCCCCTCGGATATCACTTTGCTCGTGAAGGAGCATTACTCGCAACAGTCCTCTTCCCTTCGTGGGTATGTCGGTCGAAGCATCACCGCCTACGAATACCTGACTTCAATCCCGGGCGTAGAAGTTCTTGGCGTCGCCGCTAATTCTGGGGAGCTGATGAGAAAGGCTGAGTGCGTCTTCACGATGACCGGCAAAGTTGGCATCGAAGCCGCTTTTGCCGGGACACCGGCCGTCTATATGGGTCAGCCGTGGTGGGGTGAGATGCCAGGGTCTTTTGCTTTCAGCAGTCTCAAAGGCTGGAAAGCCCTCGCCGGGGCGAAAATGCCTACCGAGCCAGAGGTTGAAGCCTGGTTTGAGGAGCAAGTATCGACTCACTTACTGGTCGGGCTCGGTGGGACATCACCCGAAAAGTACTCAGCGCGTATTGCTCCACTTCCAGGGGGTTATGAGCAGCTCGAGGCAGAGGCGATTCTGGCCGCTATCGCACGGTTTTAGGGGTCCCCCTTCAGCTCGTAGCCAATTAGTATGGTGTCATGACTGCTCCGGACATCAAGCCCCGCTCCCGCGTTGTTACCGATGGCATTGAAGCCACCACGTCGAGGGGCATGCTCCGTGCTGTCGGTATGGGTGATGACGACTGGGACAAGCCCCAAATTGGTATTGCGAGCTCCTGGAACGAGATCACACCCTGCAACCTCTCCCTTGCGCGCCTAGCACAGGCGGCCAAAGAAGGCGTTCACGCCGGTGGCGGCTACCCCCTGCAATTTGGAACAGTCTCGGTTTCTGATGGCATCTCTATGGGCCACGAAGGCATGCACTTCTCACTGGTCAGTCGTGAAGTGATTGCCGACTCCGTAGAAACGGTCATGCAGGCGGAACGCCTGGACGGCTCAGTGTTATTGGCTGGTTGTGACAAGTCGATTCCTGGCATGTTGATGGCAGCGGCAAGGCTCGATCTCGCCTCGGTCTTCCTTTATGCCGGATCTATTGCTCCTGGCTGGGTGAAACTTTCCGATGGCACCGAAAAAGAGATCACCATCATTGATTCCTTTGAAGCCGTTGGGGCCGTCAAGGCCGGCAAGATGTCGGCCGAAGACGCCCACCGCATCGAGTGCACGTTCGCCCCTGGTGAGGGAGCCTGCGGCGGCATGTATACCGCCAACACGATGGCGAGCATCGCCGAGGCCTTGGGCCTGAGCCTTCCGGGCTCAGCATCGCCTGCCTCCTATGACCGACGCCGTGACTACTTCGCCCACAAGTCCGGGGAAGCTGTGGTCGAGATGCTGCGCCAAGGCTTGACCGCGCGAACGATTCTGACCCCGAAAGCCTTCGAAAATGCGATTGCCGTTCTCATGGCGCTGGGTGGTTCCACCAATGCCGTTCTGCACCTGCTGGCAATCGCTAATGAGGCCGAGGTCGAGCTGACTCTTGATGACTTCAACCGGATTGGGTCGAAGATTCCGCACCTTGGAGATTTGAAGCCGTTTGGCAAATACGTCATGAACGACGTTGATCGCCACGGTGGCGTGCCTGTCTTGATGAAGGCCTTTGTTGATGCTGGCATCATGCACGGCGATGTCATGACAGTCACAGGAAAGACGATGGCAGAGAACCTGGCCGCGATGACCATTGACCCACTCGATGGAGAAGTTCTGCGAGCCCTCGACAACCCGATCCACCCCACCGGTGGCATCACGATTCTGCACGGGTCCTTTGCCCCCGAAGGCGCTGTGGTGAAGACCGCCGGCTTCGACGCAGCGGTCTTTGAAGGCCCCGCCCGCGTATTCGAGCGTGAGCGTGCAGCGATGGATGCGCTTACCAACGGTGAGATCAATGCGGGCGATGTGGTTGTTATTCGCTACGAAGGGCCGAAGGGCGGGCCGGGTATGCGCGAGATGCTGGCTGTTACCGCAGCAATTAAGGGTGCGGGCCTGGGTAAAGATGTATTACTCTTGACGGACGGGCGATTCTCAGGCGGCACAACCGGACTGTGTATCGGCCACATAGCTCCCGAAGCGGTAGACGCAGGCCCTATCGCCTTCGTGAGGGATGGTGACCTAATTCGGGTTGATATTCCATCTCGTAGCCTTGACCTACTCGTCGATGCCGACGAACTCGAAGCGCGCCGCACCGACTGGCAACCGCTTCCCCCTCGTTACACCCGTGGCGTGTTGGCTAAGTACCAGAAACTGGTGAAGTCGGCAGCCTTGGGAGCTGTAACGAGCTAAAGCTATTCTTCGCGCACGTAACCAACAGGATGTAGTGGAATACACCATGGATGAATACGGTTTGGACCTCATTGATGCCGAGGCTCCCGAGTTGAGCCCTGAGGAACAAAGAAAAGCCCAGCTTGCTGCTAAGGCACCGGTTCTCACCGGGTCCGGCGCAATCCTCAAGAGCTTGGAGCTTCTCGGCATCAAGGATGTCTTTGGGCTTCCCGGTGGCGCCATCATGCCTTTCTACGACGAGCTAATGTCCGCGGATAAAATCCGCCACATTCTCGTGCGTCACGAGCAGGGTGCTGGCCACGCAGCCGAAGGCTATGCGTCGTCGACCGGCCGACTCGGTGTGTGTATTGCCACCTCCGGTCCTGGCGCTACGAATCTAGTAACCGCTATTGCTGATGCCCACATGGACTCGGTGCCGCTCCTTGCCATCACTGGCCAGGTTTTTTCGACTTCTATGGGTACTGACGCCTTCCAAGAGGTCGACATCTCCGGTGTGACGATGCCCATCACGAAGCACTCCTTCTTGGTGACAAAGCCCGAAGAGATTCCTGGTGTCATCGCTGCCGCTGTTCACATCGCGACCTCTGGCCGTCCTGGCCCCGTGCTGGTCGACATTACTAAGGACGCTCAGCAGAAGAGCGCGCCGTTTATCTGGCCCCCCGAGATCGATTTGCCGGGTTACCACCCAGTCACCAAGGCGAACCAGAAGCAGGTGCAGGTCGCTGCTCAGATGATCGCCGAAGCAGCCAAGCCAGTTCTTTACGTTGGTGGCGGTGTTATTCGCGCTGGCGCACATAAGGAGCTTGCCGCTTTCGCCAACAAGGTGGGCGCCCCTGTGGTGACCACGTTGATGGCGCGTGGAGCGTTTCCTGACTCGAGCCCGCTGAACCTCGGTATGCCCGGCATGCACGGCACCGTTCCTGCGGTGTTGGCATTCCAGGAATCTGACCTTCTGATCGTGCTGGGTGCTCGCTTTGATGACCGGGTGACTGGCAAGCCCAGTGAGTTTGCACCCCACGCCAAGGTTATCCATATCGACATTGATCCGGCCGAAATCGGCAAGATTCGCCACGCCGAGGTTCCCATCGTTGGCGATGTGAAGGATGTCCTCCAGGATCTTCTTGCCGCGTTCAATCAGGCCGCGAAGGCTCACAAGCCCGACTACAAGGCCTGGTGGGAGCGCCTCGACTACTTGAAGGAACAATTCCCGCTCGGCTTTGACGAGCCCGATGATGGCCTGCTCTCGCCACAATGGGTGATCCAGAAGATCGGTGAAATGTCTGGCCCTGAGGCTGTCTATGCCGCTGGCGTTGGCCAGCACCAGATGTGGGCAGCGCAGTTCATCAAGTATGAGCGCCCCAACGCCTGGCTCAACTCCGGTGGCGCAGGAACCATGGGCTATGCAATCCCAGCGGCCATGGGCGCAAAAGTTGCTGAGCCCGACCGCCTCGTCTGGGCCATCGATGGCGATGGTTGCTTCCAGATGACCAACCAGGAGTTGGCCACCTGCACCATCAACAACATTCCGATTAAGGTGGCGATCATCAACAACTCGTCTCTCGGGATGGTGCGCCAGTGGCAGTCACTGTTCTATGACGGCCGACACTCGTTTACTGACCTCAACACCGGTCACGACACCGTCATGGTCCCCGACTTCGTCAAGTTGGCCGATGCCTACGGAGCGCTCGGAATCCGAGTGCGCACGAAGGAAGAAGTGGAGCCCGCCATCAAACTGGCGATGGAAACCAACGACCGCCCGGTTGTCATTGATTTCATCGTGAGCAAAGACTCCATGGTCTGGCCAATGGTTCCTCAGGGGGTTGGTAACTCTCAGGTTCAATACGCCAGAGACCACGCGCCTGAATGGGAAGAGGAGTAACTGTGAGCCACGTACTCTCGCTCCTCGTTGAGGACAAGCCTGGTCTTTTGACCCGGGTTGCTGGCCTTTTTGCGCGCCGTGGATTCAACATTGAATCCTTGGCGGTAGGAAAGACCGAGGTTCCCGGTCTCTCTCGCATCACCATCGTCGTTGATGCTGAAGAGCTTCCACTCGAGCAGGTGACTAAGCAACTCAACAAGCTGGTGAATGTCTTGAAGATTGTCGAACTTGAGCCCGACGTCTCAGTACAGCGCGAACACATGCTCATCAAGGTTCGCGTTGATAACACCACTCGCTCTCAGATTCTTGAGGCAACGAACCTCTTCAGGGCCCGTGTCGTTGATGTTGTGACCGACGCTCTGGTTATTGAAGTCACCGGAGACACCGCCAAGGTGAAGGCCCTGCTCAAGGTGTTGGAGCCCTATGGCATCAAGGAAATCGCCCAGTCAGGTCTTCTAGCCATTGGACGAGGGTCCAAGAGTATTTCTGACCGCATGAACAAGAACTAGGCTTTGCTAGTCATCACCCACTAAGGAGAAACGAACCCGTGACCGACATCAAATATGACAAAGACGCTGACCTTGGCATCATCCAGGGCAAGAAGGTTGCTGTTGTGGGCTATGGCTCACAGGGCCACGCCCACGCCCAGAACCTGAGGGA
>JBIIFP010000022.1:0-20670 GCA_044237205.1 Pontimonas sp.
ATAGGGCGCTGGAGCACTCCCGCCCGACCCTCTATCAGGCGTGGGACTCCCCACCAAGACGTCCAGACGATTGTGCCCCCACGTAATCGTCGGTTGTTTACGACTTATCTAACTGGAGAAACGTGGCTGTAAAAATTCGTTTGAAGCGCATGGGAAAAATCCGTGCCCCCTACTACCGCATCGTCGTTGCTGACTCGCGCACCAAGCGCGATGGACGCGTCATTGAAGAAATTGGTAAGTACCACCCCACCGAGAACCCTTCGGTCATCGAGGTCAGCTCTGACCGCGCTCAATACTGGCTCGGTGTCGGCGCTCAGCCCACCGAGCAGGTTCGCGCGCTCCTGAAGCTCACCGGCGACTGGGGCACTTTCAAGGGCGACAAGGGTGCAAAGAACACCGTTCAGATCGCAGAGCCCAAGGCAGAATTCAAGGCTGACAGCAAGAAGAAGCCGGTCCTTCGCCCCAAGGTCGTCAAGGCCCCCGTCGAGGAAGCCCCCGCTGCTGCTCCTGTGGAGGCCGCTGCCCCCGCTGAGGATGTCGTTGTTGACGCCCCCGTCGCAGACGAAGCCGCCAGTGAGGCTCCTGCTGCTGAGGAAGTAGCTGCTGAGGCACCCGCAGAGGACGCAGTAGCGGAAGACGCTCCCGCAGCTGAGGAAGCACCCGTTGCTGACGAAGCTCCGGCGGAAGAAGCTCCCGCCGCAGAAGCCCCGGCTGCAGAAGAAGTAGCCGAAGAGGCTCATGCTGAAGAGGCTCCTGCAGCTGAAGAGGCTCCAGCCGACGACGCCGAGACAAAGCCGGCTGAGTAGTAATGCTTGATCGTGCACTGAATCACCTCGTCCGGGAGATTGTTGATCACCCGGATGAGGTCAGTGTCACGCTCGTGGACACTGCCCGGGGTGAACTCCTCGAGGTCCGCGTTCACCCAGAAGACCTGGGGCGCGTGATTGGCCGCTCTGGCCGCACCGCTAAGGCGCTTCGCACGGTGGTTAATGCTCTTGCTGATGGTCGGCGAGTGCGGGTTGACGTCGTCGACACTGACTCCTGATGTCTCCGGACGCCTCGTCCACTGCACCGCGCCCGCAGCGGGTTGAGCTGCGCGTTGCACGCTTGGTCAAGGCACACGGTCTCAAAGGCGGTTTACGTCTAGAGCTCTACACGGACGATCCGGAACTTCGGTTTAAGCCAGGCGCTAGGTTCACTCTTCAGGTTCCGACCGAATCTCCCTGGTTTGGCAAGACACTGACCTTGGTGAGCGTTCGTGAGGTTAACAGCAGCCCCGTGGCATTTTTTGAGGGAGTGGAAGACCGCACCGGGGCCGAAGCCCTGGTGAAGGCAATTTTGTGGGTGGAGCATGACCCCGAGGTTCGCCCCACAGAGGACGACGCCTGGTTCGACCATCAACTGGTCGGGTTGCGGGTTGTGCGCGAGGGCCACCAGGTGGGTGTCGTGGTGCGAGTGGAGCACTTCCCAGCCCAAGACCTACTAGTGATTGATACAGGCGACTCCGAGGTGTTGTTGCCTTTTGTGAAGGCTTTTGTGCCGCGTGTTGACAGTGACGCAGGGGTGGTGGAGATTACGCCGCCAGGGGGCCTCTTCGAGAGCCTCGAGGAAGAGAGTACCTCGTGAAGATTGACATCGTCACCATCTTCCCTGCCTTCTTTGATGTCTTAGAAGTGTCACTGATCGGTAAGGCGCTCGATAAGAACCTGGTCGATATTTCCGTGCACGATCTGCGCGATGCGACCAGTGATCCACACCGCAGCGTTGATGACACCCCCTATGGCGGTGGAGCGGGAATGGTGATGTCACCAGAGCCGTGGGGAGTGATGCTGGATCGCCTACTCACCAAGGATTCAGTTCTCGTCGTCCCCAGTCCTGCGGGCAGAGTGTTCACGCAGGCGCAGGCCAAAGAGCTCGCACAGGGGGAACACCTGGTCTTTGCGTGTGGACGCTACGAGGGCATCGATCAGAGGGTGATTGAGCACTACAGCAGCTCGCACACCGTGCTCGAGATGAGTCTTGGGGATTATGTTCTCAACGGCGGTGAAGTAGCCGTGGTGGCGATTCTGGAGGCGACGCTGCGCTTAGTTCCCGGCGTCATTGGAAACCCCGAGTCCCTCACCGAAGAGAGTCACGAAGAGGGGCTCGTTGAATATCCCTCGTACACGAAACCTAGAACGTGGCGAGGACTCGATGTTCCCGAGGTCCTGCTCTCCGGGCACCACGAGCAGATTCGCCAGTGGCGCTATGAGAGCTCGGTGGCCCGCACGAAGCGGATGCGCCCAGATTTGCTGCCTGATTAGCGAGCGGTGAGCACTAAGGGGCCGTCCTTCGTGACGACTACCGTGTGTTCGACGTGTGCTGCACGCGAGCCATCGGCGCTGCGCAGTGTCCACCCGTCTGAATCGGTATAGATCTCACTGGTGGTGTGCATGAGCCAGGGTTCGATGGCGAAGACCATGCCGGGCTTGAGTTTTGGGCCGTGTCCTGGAGTGCCATCGTTCGGGATAGAGGGGTCTTCGTGCATAGTGCGACCCACTCCGTGGCCACCAAAGTCGGTGTTCACCATGAACCCGTGGGCTTTGGCCACCACGCCAATGGCGTGGGAAACATCGCCTAGCCGGTTACCGGGCACTGCGGCACTGATGCCGGCCCCCAGCGCTTCTTCGCAGACCTCAATCAGTCGCTGATCCTCGGCGTTGCTGGGGGAGCCCACCACGAGGCTGAGTGCTGAATCCGCGACCCAGCCGCCGAGGTTCACCGCGAAATCCAGAGATAGGAGGTCGCCGCCACGCAGGTCATAGTCGTGGGGAACCCCGTGGAGGGCGGCGTCGTTCACCGAGGTGCAGAGCACCTTGCCAAAGGGGGATCCGCCAAATGAGGGGTGGTAGTCGATGTAGCAGCTCTTTGCACCAGCCTGGCGAATCATGTCGTGGGCGAGGGTATCCAGCTCCAGTAGCGATACCCCTGGCTGTGCTGCTTTTTCCAGGGTGCTCAAGACTGAGCCCACAAACGCGCCTACCGGCCGCATCTCCTCGATGCGGGCCGGAGAATGTCGAGGGATCACTAGGACGTCAGGGGAAGCTCGGTGCGAAGGTAGGTTCCGACCATCGTCCTTGCTTCTTCGATGAACTTCTCATCGCCCTTGGGGTCGTAGAGGAATGCGCGGTGAACAATGGCGACGGCGATGGCGATGGCAACATCCAGGTGAAAGACCATCTTGTCGGTGACGGGAACATGGTGCTCCTCAGAGAGCATCTGGGAGAAGATTCGAGCGATCACCGTACTGTTGGTGGGCTCGTCGTCCAAGAAGCGCTCGGTGATGATGTCACCGAAGCCGAGGTGGCGGAAGCCTGGCTCGTGGCGGTACATCTCCACGTAGGAGGCAAGTGTGTTGTCCCAGGCAGACCAGGGCGCTGCATCTGCTCGGTCTGCACCCTCCTGAACATGATCCATGTAGCGCTGCATGTTTCGCTGCGCGAGGGCCTTCAGCAGGCTGTCGATGTTCGGGAAGTATCGATACAACACTCCGACGGAGGAGCGGCTGCGATAGGCAACGGCTGTGGTGGTAACCCCGTCGATGCCCTCGTCGTCAATGAGAACGGCTGCGGCGTCCAGCAGGCTCTGCATGCGGTCGCTGCTGCGTTGCTGAATAGGGGTGGTTCGAAGGTTCAGGACTTCGTGGGAGGTGTCCATGGCGATCTCACATTCTGTACTTCACCCGCTCAGGGTAGAACGAGCCTAGTAGGGGAAATAGCCAGTCGCCACATTGTGTGGCAGACTTAGTCCTCGTGCCACAGTGCGCCTCTGCCACAGGGGAGTAGTACACCGCCATCAAGCGGGGGCACGGACAGCTTTATTCCCTTATTCGCGTGCGACCTGTGGCGGCGCAGAGAGTGATTCAGACATGCAAACCCTCGATTTCGTCGATGCAGCAAGCCTCCGCAGTGACATCCCGGACTTCCGCTCCGGTGACACGGTCAAAGTCCACGTCAACATCATCGAAGGCACCCGCTCTCGTATTCAGGTGTTCCAGGGCGTTGTCATTAGCCGCACCGGTCACGGTGTGAAGGAGTCCTTCACCGTGCGCAAGATCAGCTTCCAGGTTGGCGTGGAGCGTACTTTTCCCCTGCACTCCCCGGTCATTGACCACATTGAGGTTGTCTCTCGCGGTGATGTCCGTCGCGCCAAGCTCTACTACTTGCGCTCGCTTCGTGGCAAGAAGGCGAAGATCCGCGAAAAGCGCGACTCCTAAGCCTCGCTTCAGGAGAGTCCTGCCACACTGGCAGGGACACAGTGAAGGAAGTGGGGGCGTCGTGGTGCGTTCATCCAGTGCCCGGCGGTCGCTCGGATGAGGTCAGACCGGTCATTCTCTCGGACCCTTCTTCTGTTGTTGCGGGATCTCGTCTTCATCGTCATTGCGGCGTTGCTGGTCTCGTTTTTGATCAAGACCTTTCTCATTCGCTCGTTCTATATCCCCACTGAGTCGATGGAATCGACGCTGGAGCGGGATGATCGCATCATCGTGAGTCAACTGACCCCGAGGGTGTTCCCCCTGGAGCGCGGCGACGTGGTCGTGTTTGTTGATCCCGGTGGTTGGCTTTCCCTGCAGGTCGGGGTGAGCGAAAACGATCCGCTCTCTCGCGTGCTCAATGGGCTCTCGATGGTGGTCGGGCTCTCGAGCCCCAACGACAACGAGCACTTGGTCAAGCGGGTCATTGGGTTGCCCGGTGACACCGTGGAGTGCTGCGATGAACTAGGCGCCATGACCGTTAACGGTGTTCCCCTCTCCGAGCCCTATCTGTCCCTGCCCGAGGGTGTCAACAAAGTGAGCAGCGATGACTTCAGCGTCACGGTGCCAGAAGGGTCTCTCTGGGTGATGGGCGATAACCGCTATAACTCGGCAGATTCGAGGCGCAATACCGATAAGCCAGGTGGCGGGTTCGTCCCCGTGGAGAACGTCGTCGGTCGTGCCTTTGTTATTTCCTGGCCTTCGGAGCGTTGGCAGTGGTTGGGTAATTATCCAGAAACCTTTGTGGGCATTGAATCGAGGGACCCCTCACGGCCAGCAGAGTAGAGCCCACGCTCGAGTTTGAAGCGAAGCTGGCGGCCCAGGGTGCCACCAGCGTGATCGGCTGTGACGAGGTGGGCCGGGGGCCACTCGCTGGCCCCGTTGTCGCCGGCCTGGTTGTCTGGGATCCCAGTATCGAGCACTGGCCAGAGGGCCTCTATGACTCGAAGGCCATTACCGAGAAGCGGCGCGGGCCTGTTGCGCAAGCGGTTCGCGAGTGCTTCCCTCACCACGCGCTGGGGGAAGCAAGTGCGGCTGAGGTCGATTCCGAGGGAATCAACAATGCTTTGGGCATTGCTGTGGTCCGAGGACTCTTGGCACTGGCGGCCAGTGGCGTGGCAATCGGCACGTCGGTCTTGCTTCTCGATGGAAGTGTTGACTACGTCACCAAACATCTGCCACATCCACTTCGGATCGTGACCAGAGTGAAGGCAGACCGCGACTGCGTCTCGGTCGCTGCCGCCTCGGTGGTGGCGAAGGTGTATCGCGATGAACAGATGGTGGCGCTTGCCAAGGAGTATCCCAACTACGGGTTTGACGGCCACAAAGGCTATGGCAGCGCTGCGCACAAAGAGGCCATTAGGCGCCACGGCCTGACTCCACAACACCGCCCCAGCTGGATTCGGCTGTAAGCGGTTTTGCCGAGAGAGCTAGACTGAGCCCACCATGGACCCCGAAGATTTCGACGACTACGACAGGGAAGCTGAGCTCTCCCTGTATCGGGAGTACCGCGATATCGTGTCGCAGTTCCAATACGTTGTCGAAACAGAGCGTCGCTTCTACCTCGCCAATGAAGTCCACCAGGAAGTCCGTGAACGCGGCAATGACTTTTACTTTGAGCTCACCCTTACCGATGTCTGGGTGTGGGATGTCTATCGCTCCGATCGGTTCGTGAAGTCCGTCAAGGTGTTGACTTTCAAGGACATCAACGTCGAAGAGCTCGGGAAGAAAGAACTCAAACTTCCTAAAGAGCTCGCTCTCGACGAGTAGCTGTCCACTGTCTTTTCTGAGTCCATCTTCTCCACCGGCATCAGTCCACTGATCACCGGGCAGAGAGAAACCCGCATGCTCGTGGCATGGATGCCATCGAGGTTGCGGCCAGAACATCGTGGGGGCTCTGCGCGCAGCCGGGAGATCGATGGGCCTATGCCTTCGCTCATGCAGAGGGGCCGGTGGGTGCACTTGACATGCTTCGTAGTCGTGACTCGTCACGCGCGATAGTGCTCTCGCTCGCGCGCGTGATGGAGGTCGAGGACTCCCTCGGTGCCCACATCGCCGCGTGGCGTGCGCACGATTCACCCGAGCGCACCGCGCTATCGCTGGCCACCCAGAAGGAGCTTGGTGTGCAGGTCCTGGCGGAGCCAGATTCTCAGTGGCCAGCAGGCCTTGCGGATTTAGGGGACCACCAACCGCTGAGCCTCTGGGTCTTGGGCGAGACCAACCTGCTCCAGGCGACCAGGGGCTGGGTGGGCATCGTTGGCAGTCGCAGAGCAAGCCCTGCCGGGGTTAGTGCCACGCGCTCTCTGGTCGTGGCAGAGGTTTTGGGGGAGCGCGGTGTGGTCTCTGGTGGGGCAACCGGGATTGATTCCACAGCTCACCATGCAGCCCTCGAGCGGAGCATCCCCACGATTGCAGTGGTGGCTGGCGGGCTAGATCGTCTCTATCCGGCGGAGAACCAGGGAATGTTTGCCCGTATCGCCCGCACGGGAGCCGTGGTGGCAGAGGCGCCGTGCGGTGTGCGCCCGCTGCCCGAGCGATTTCTTGATCGTAATCGCCTGATTGCAGCGCTGGCTTCTGTAATTGTGGTGGTGGAGGCAGCGCATCGCTCCGGTGCACTCAACACCGCACACCACGGGGCCGAACTAGGCAGAGACGTCGTTGTCGTTCCCGGGCGCTGGAGTGATCCACTGAGCGCTGGGTGTTGGCGATTGGTTCGAGAACAGTCGGCTGGTGTGCTGAGCGAACCCCGAGACCTGGCCCTGCTGGGAGCAGGAGCACCGGGTTTCCTGGCTGAGGTATAAAGTGTGCTCGTGTCGAGCTTCAGTCAACACCCCTCAGCAGAGCGGGTCCTGGTCCATATTTCGGACACCCATTTGCTGGATGGCCGTGCGCTGTTCGGCTCGATTGATTCCGATACCCCGCTTTGCAGGCTTCTCGAGCGTTTGGTCGCCAGCGGGACGCCGGTGGACGCTCTGGTCTTCACCGGTGACTTAGCCGATCGGGGTGAGAGTGCTGCCTACACGCGCCTGCAGGAACTGGTCGAGCCCTTCGCCACACAGCTAGGAGCTGCTGTTGTCTGGGTGATGGGCAATCACGATGAGCGCGAGCCGTTTTCGAAGGTCCTGTGGGGCGGCCCGGCGACGACTGAGCCGCAAGACCGAGTATTCGATCTTGATGGTGTGCGACTGATTGCCCTTGACACCTCTGTGCCGGGCTATCACCACGGCGAGCTCACGCCAACCCAGTTGGACTGGCTCGCTCAGGAGCTTGCGACGCCGGCACCCAAGGGGACCATTCTTGCTCTTCACCATCCGCCGATCCCGACGCCCATTGAGTTGATGGGTCTTCTGGAACTCGACGACCAAGCCTCGCTGGCTCGGGTCATTCAGGGCACGGACGTTCGAGCGCTCTTGGCCGGGCACCTGCATTATTCAACGTTCTCCACCTTTGCGGGGGTTCCGGTGTCGGTCTGTGCTGCCAGTTGCTACAACATTGACCTCCTGGGCGCCCAAGGAACAATCTTGAGTGCTGTGCCAGTCGGTCTCTCCGCTTCGTTAGTTCACGTCTATCCGGACCAGGTTGTTTTTTCCACCGTCGCCCTGGAAGAGAGCGCTGAAATCACGCACTACGACGCTGCTGGTCTGGCTGGAATTGCCGCGATGACGAAGGAACAGCGCCGGGAAATGTTCTCGAATAAGAATTCTGAGTTCAACCGGGCGAGCGATCAGCAACAGTCCGGCTTCTAGAGCGGTGGCGTGTCTGCGCCGGCACCCAGAAACAAGAGCGCAAGCTAGGGGGCATGGATCTTCGCCGTGGCCTTGCGCTCTACCTCGATGAGGTCACACTGGGGCGCACACTGTCGGAAAACACTCTGAAGGCCTACTCCTCGGACATCGCGCAGTTTGTTGACTTTGCCGAGGGGGAGCGAGTCACCACCGCCGCGGAGTGCGACCTGGAGCTTGCGAGGTCATGGGTCTGGTCACAAGCCGAGGCGGGGGTTGCCGGTGCGACCCTTCGCCGGAAAGTCTCTGCGCTCAAGCGCTTTAGTGCTTGGCTCGTTGGTGCTGGCCACACCAAGGGCGACATCGCGGCACGCCTACGCACTCCTCCCGCCTCTAGCTCGTTGCCGCGGGTGATGGGCAGGGCGCAAATGGAAGAGATTCTTCAGGCCCTGATGGTGAGGGCTGATTCCGAGGATCCTGTTGCCCTGCGTGATTGGGCGATGGTGGAGGTGCTCTACGCAACAGCGCTTCGCGTGAGCGAATTAGTGGGGATGCGCCTAGAGAATCTCACTCTGCCCGAGCGCACGTTGCGGGTCGTGGGCAAAGGAAACAAGGAGCGGGTGGTTCCCTTTGGGATTCCCGCGGAGCGGGCGCTGCGGCGCTACCTCGACCTGGGGCGATCGGCCTTGCTTGCTGACGGAGACTCACCACACGTTTTCGTGACCTCGACCGGGAAGCCTTTGGGGCCTAGAACTGTCTATCAGGTGGTGGCAGCGATCTTGTCGCAGTACCCCGGCAGTGGGCCAGTTGGCCCGCACACGCTGCGTCACACGGCTGCCACCCATCTCCTGGATGGCGGAGCGGACTTGCGCAGCGTTCAAGAACTTCTGGGGCACGCATCGCTTGGCACCACGCAGATCTATACCCACGTCTCCACTGAGCGCTTGAGTGCCGCCTATCAGCTGGCTCACCCGAGGGCCTGAGTCGCCCACGGCAACAGAGCGGCTCTCTGGAGAACCCCGAGCTCTCGCCTCGGTGAGCGGTAGCTGGCCTCCACGCGCAGGCCAATATGAACACACAGAGTGGCGCAGTGTCCGCTCTGGAGTTCTGCAATCGGCTGGCCTTTGGCCACCGAATCTCCTGAGTGCAACTCGGTGGCCACCGGCTCGAGGCTGACCTTTTCGCCGCCTTGCCCCGTGATGGTGAGCACTCCGCGCCCGGCGACATCCCCGCTAAAGGAAATCACCCCGGTCAGTGGGGCGAAGAGTGTGGAGCCTGTCGCCTGCAGGTCTAGGCCTCGATGCCCAGCACCCCAGGGGGTACCGGGCGCTTGGAAATCGCGCAGGATGACTGGTGGCCCCGTAGTTGGCCATGCCCACACCGCTGGCGGCGCGGGCGGTATCAGTAGCCCTCCGACCAGTGCGGTGAGCGCCATGAGCATCATGAGTGAAGTGTTCCTCCGGTCAGTGGACAATCGGGTTGCGAGAGGGGTAATGCTCACAAGTAAGGGTGTCCTAAGCTTCGTGGACAACGCTCCTGCTAGGCTCGCCAAACTATGGATTCGGCAGTCGTCTTCGCGGGGCTTGTGACGCTCGGCGCTGGCCTGGCCACCGCCGTGGGCGCTGCGATTGGCCTGTTCGCTCACCACACCAATCGGGCGTTTCTGGCCCTGGCGCTTGGCTTTAGTGCCGGGGTCATGATTTATGTCTCGTTCATTGAGATTATTCCGAAGGCAACAAGCTTTTTGGTGGCGGACTGGGGTGCCGCCCCTGGCAACACCATCATGGCGGGCGCTTTTCTTGCCGGCCTTGCCGTGATGGCGCTGCTCTACCGTTTTCTACCAGACCTCGAGCACCCACAACTGGATGATCTGCACGCAGAGCTCTCACTTGATGAGGACCCCAGCGCCTACTACGCCAATAGCTCGCTTCTGAAAGCAGGCATTGGCGTGGCGCTGGCTGTGACTCTCCACAATTTTCCGGAGGGCATGGCAACCTTCTTCCTCACCCTCGATGACCCGCAGGTGGGACTCTCCGTGGCTCTTGCTATTGCTATCCACAATATTCCCGAGGGCATTGCGGTGGCAGTGCCCATCTACTACGCGACGAAGTCCAGAGGGACCGCGTTTGCCTTTGGGGCGCTCTCGGGGCTTGCCGAACCGATTGGCGCATTCATCGGATTTGCCATCTTGCAGCCCTTCATTACCGACACGGTGCTCGGCGTTGTTTTCGCTGCGGTTGCTGGCGTCATGGTCTATATCTCGGTGGATAGCCTTCTGCCAGCCGCCCGGCAATACGGCAAGGGCCAGCTGGCGATTTATGGGCTGATTGCGGGAATGGCCGTGATGGCCGGATCGTTGATTCTGTTCGCGCTCTGAGGCGCACTGCTTACATTGTGCGGAAGGTGGGACTTGAACCCACACACCCGAAGGCACAGGAACCTAAATCCTGCGTGTCTGCCAATTTCACCACTTCCGCGCTGGTGCCTAGTGTAGCGAGGGCAGGGTTCCTCTCACCCAGTTTTCGACCTCGTCCGCTGTCCGAGGGATTGCTCCAGAGAGGTTGAGGCCGCCGTTCTTGGTGACCACGATGTTGTCTTCAATGCGTACCCCGATGCCCCTCCACTCAGTGGGAACGGTGTGGTCATCGGGTTGGAAATACAGGCCAGGCTCGATGGTGAACACCATTCCTGGCTCCAATTCCTTGTCCATATACATCTCACGCCTGGCTTTTGCGCAGTCGTGAACATCAAGGCCCAAATGGTGGCTGGTGCCATGGATCATGTAGCGACGGTGGTGTTGGCCATCTTTTGCCAAGGATTCGTCGAGGCCGACCGGCAGGAAACCCCACTCGTGGACATAGCCAGCGATCACCCGCATTGCGGTGTCGTGGATGTCTCTAAAGAGAGCTCCCGGTTTCACCACGGCAAACGCTTGGTCGGCAGCATCGAGCACGGCCTCATAAATCTGGCGCTGAAGGGCAGAGAATGTCCCAGAGACCGGAATAGTCCGAGTGATGTCCGCGGTGTAGAGACTCTCGAGCTCAATGCCGGCATCGACAAGCACGAGGTCCCCAGGCGTAACGGGCCCATCGTTGGTAACCCAGTGCAAAATACAGGCGTGGGGACCACTGGCAGCGATAGTGCCATAACCGGTGTCGTTTCCCTCGATCCTGGCAGCCTGATGGAAGGCCCCCTCGAGGATGCGCTCACCCCGGGGGTGGGCGCTTGCCTCGGGGAGCGAGGCGACAATCTTGCTGAAGCCCCGGTGTGTGGCATCGACCGCTGTGGTGAGCTCACCGATTTCCCACGCGTCTTTCACAAGACGCATTTCGCTGATGACGCGAGCTAGGGTGTCATCCCCGGTCTGGTCATCGGTGTGGCGGAGGGAATGAATCATCTCGGTGAGACTGCTATCGGATTCTCGAATGAGTGCAGAGTTAGCGAGCAAAGGCATCGCGTCTCTAGCCCAGTCCTCACGGTCCCTTGTCTCTAGGCCAAGCCAGGTGGCCACATCATCAAGGCCCGGCCGTCGCCCAGTCCAGAATTCACCAATCGCGGGGTTTGCATAGAACTCATCGCTGGTGCGCGGTGCTGGTGGCCTCGTGAAGAGAACCCAGTGGTGGGCAGTGTTGTCTGGGATGCCAAGCAGGATGCTGCCTGGCACTGTGTCCGCACCCCAGCCGGTGAGATAGACAAAAGCGGTGTGTGGTCGGTATGGGTAATCCGTGTCGTTCGAGCGAGTCTTTGTCTCACCGGCAGGAATCACCAGCGCGAGGCCTGGGAACTCCCGTGACAGTGTTGCCCTGCGAGCACTGGCGAAAGGGGCCTGGGGGAGCGGCTGGGGCGTGTGGGCTGGGGCCGGCCCCCACCCGGTGGAGATAAAGTCCCGAAAAGCCTCAGAAATCGGTGTGGTTGACCGGTTATCCGGGGTGCGAGGGCGCTCCTGGTCAGTCACTCCGCCAGTCTTGCACGTAGCATGGAGCAGTGCTATCCAGACGCATCGACCTCCACTCCCACTCCAGGTATTCCGACGGGTCTGATTCGCCCTCTGAACTCATCGCAGAAGCCTCTGCTGCTGGAGTGGATGTGCTGGCGCTCACCGACCACGACACCCTCGCCGGTATCGATGAAGCCACTAATGCCATCCGCGGGAGTGGAATGACGCTGGTCCCGGGTATTGAACTGAGCGCTCAAGTGATCGATCCGGTGCCAGGAGCCATTCCTCGCAGCGTTCATGTGCTGGGACTCTTGGTGGACCCCTCGAACCCCGAACTGGGTGCGGAAATGGCCCGGATTCGCGACCATCGCGCCGATCGACTGCGGTTGATGGTGGAGAGACTTGCGGTCGATTTCGACATCAGTTGGGATGAGGTGCAAGGCGCAATGGCCGCTGGAGCAACCCCCGGCCGGCCGCATATCGCCCAGATTCTGATCCAGAAGGGCTATTTCCCCGACACTGACGCCGCGTTCGCCACGGCCCTTCGGGACGATGGCCCCTACCACGTGCCCCACTATGCGCCGAGGCTCCTCCGGGCGCTGGAGATCATCACGGGCGCCGGTGGCGTAGCGATTCTTGCGCACCCGGCAACGGGTGCCAGGTCGGGCGCCGTGGATCACACCGCACCTCACTCCGAGGTCATCGCCGCTTACCAGAGCTATGTCGAGGCGGGCCTTGCCGGCCTCGAAATTGATCACCGGGAGAACACCGAGGAGGGCAAAGAGCTGCTGCGAGGCGTGGCCAGAGAGCTCGGAATGGTGGTGACCGGGTCCAGTGATTATCACGGTGACCGCAAAGGTAACCGGCTCGGTGAAAACACCACCTCAGACGACAACTACGAGGCGATTGTGGCCAGAGCCACTGGCGCTTCGCCGATTAGCTCGTAGTACGCCTGCGCTGACGAGTGCGGCCGCCCCCGCGCTCGTCAGCTGTGTCAGTGGGGGTGTGAGCCTGAGGCTTCCGTGCCGGTGTGCTCTTCGCTGGGGCGCTCCTTTGGCTGGGTGGTCCGCCCGCGCGCTTGTCCTTCGGAGGAATGGAGGTCGCTTTCACGCGACCCTTGGTCCCTTCGGGGATAGCTAGATCCTTGAGGAAGTGGGGCGATGAGGAATAGGTTTCCACCGGCTCGGGGATTCCCATCTCGAGGGCTTTGTTGATGAGTGCCCACTTGTGGAGATCATCCCAATCCACAAAGGTCACGGCGATGCCCGTTTTTCCAGCGCGGCCGGTGCGGCCCACGCGGTGCAGGTATGCCTTGTCATCTTCGGGAATCGTGTGGTTGATCACGTGAGTGACGTCATCGACATCGATTCCGCGAGCTGCCACGTCGGTGGCAATCAACACATCGTGCTTGCCCGCTTTGAACGCTGCCATGGCACGCTCACGAGCATCCTGACTGAGATCGCCGTGGACAGAGCCTGCGGAGAAACCGCGGTCGGTGAGCTCCTCCTGGAGGCGAGCTGCTTGACGCTTGGTGCGCGTAAAGATGACGGTCTTGCCCCGGCCCTCGGCCTGCAAGATGCGGCCAATGACTTCGTCTTTATCGAGCGCGTGCGCGCGATAGACAAAGTGCTTAATGTTGGCCTGCGTAATCGACTCATCGGGCGAGGTCGCCCGGATGTGGATCGGCTTGTTCATGAAGCGTCTGGCCAGTGCGACGACGGGTCCCGGCATCGTTGCAGAGAAGAGCATGGTGTGACGGGTAGGGGAGGTCTGCGAGAAGAGCTTCTCGACGTCTGGCAAAAACCCAAGGTCAAGCATCTTGTCGGCTTCGTCGAGCACCATGACCTTCACATCAGCCAAGGACAGAAGACGTTGGCTTGCAAGATCCAGGAGACGGCCGGGTGTTCCCACCACAATCTGGGCGCCGGCCTTGATGGCCTCCACTTGCCCCTCGTAGGCCTTGCCGCCATAAATCGACACCACTGTGGTGGATCGATTGCTGGAGGCAAGAACGATGTCTTCGGTGACTTGGACTGCCAGCTCACGGGTGGGCACCACGATGAGGGCTTTGACGCCCGGTTCCGGGTTGAGTCCCAGAGCTTGGATTAGTGGCAAGCCAAAACCAAAAGTTTTGCCTGTGCCGGTTTTGGCCTGACCGATGATGTCCTGGCCGGTCAGAGCAATGGGAATGGTTTGTTCCTGAATAGGAAATGGTTCGAGGATGCCCTTGCTTGCGAGAGCGTCGACCAGGTCGGACTCAATGCCGAGGTCGGAGAAATTCACTATCTGTGCTGCCTTCTGTCGTATTTTCTCCCAGTCTAGGCGCAGGGCCTGATTACCGCCTGCCAGGCCCGGCTAAGCTTTGGACATGGCCTGGTTCTGGCGCAAGAAAAAGAAGGATAGCCTCGAATATCGGGTGACCCCGCGCAAAGAATCCTCGCCGAGCAGCAAAGTGGATGTCAGTGCTCTGACTCCACCGGCCGCGGACTTTCTCGCTGGGGCCTGCGTCATCCAGTTGAGTGTGGCGAGCGAGTTAGCAGCCGTGTCCAGCGAAGCGTGGTCGGCCGAGGATGCCGATGCTCTCATGGTGGCATCCGGGCTGGCGATGGATCGATATCGCGCTCTGCGGGCACTGTTGGCCGATTACGAAAAGGATGTCTCCCAGGCGCTGGCCACCCCGCGGCATAAGTTGAGTGGGCACCTCGAGCGGTTGGTCACCACACGCTGGTATGAGCGAGTGGGCACCATCTATGTGGTCTCTGGTCTTGCCCGCGACTTTTGGTTACTTCTGGCGGGCGGCTTGCCGGGGGACTTGCGGACCAAGGTCACCGGGATTCTTCGCGATGGCGGGGACGAGGAGCTCCTTGCCGCTGTCCTCGAGCGCCTGCTCCAGGTGGATGGTCGCTATGTGTCGCGATTGAGTCTCTGGGCCAGACGACTCGTGGGCGATGCGATGCTGATCTGCAAAGACGCCTTGGCCGAAGCGGTGGTCAGTGCTGATGCTGCTGTTGCCACGTTGGAGCCAATATTTACCGACGTGCTGGCTAGTCACACCAGTCGTGTGGAGCGGGTCGGCCTTACCGCGTAGCGGAGCCAGTCAGCTCGGCCCACAGGGCGTCATCTGCTGCTTGGCGACGTTTCGGAAGAATAATCCCCAGCGCAATGGGCCCTGCGGCACTAAGCCCGAGGGCAATAATCCAGGGCCAGATGCTAGCGGGGTCGAGTCCCACCCACACGGCGATAGCCCACGCGAGAGACCCGGCAATGATTCCTGCTGCTGGCAGGACAAGCAGTCCGTGCAGTGCGCGACCTGGAATCAGGTAGCGCAACATCAGGCCGATGAGGCCGGAGAAAGTCACCACCAAAACGAGTTCCATGATTAGGGCGCGAAGCCGACCTTTCGGGACTTCTCTTCTCCGATTTCGACAAACGCCAGAGTCCTCGAAGCGACCACAAAAATGTGACCCTTCTCGTCCTCTAGGCGCAGAGTTCCCTTCTCATCAGCCAGGGCGGTGGCGATTGCCTTCTCCACCTCGGGCGTGCTCTGGGTCGTCTGAATCACGAGTTCGCGGGCAGTGTTCACAATTCCGATACGTATTTCCACATCCCTAGAGTACGACACGTCGGCGGTGTGGTTTAGCCTCTAAACCTATGGAGGCAAACCCCGACGCGATACTGGCCAGGCCGGCCTCGCACACGTCGTTGATTGTGGGAGCCCCCGGCAGTGGCAAGAGCACTCTCCTGATTTCTCGGGTGGTCCAGCTTGCGAAGGCTGGCTCCTCGGTCGATGGGTTGTTAATCCTCACGCCCTCGAGGGCGCAGGCCTCGCTTGTTCGCGACCGGGCAGGACTTGCCCTGGGGCGTGCCACCGCTGGCCCGCGGGTTCGCTCCGCAGCCTCTCTCGCGTTCTTGTGTGTGCAGAGTGCCAACCGCAAGGCCGGTTTGCCCGAGCCAGATCTTGTGTCAGCGAGCCAAACCGATGCTGACATTGCCTCGCTACTCGCGGGCCACACCGAGGACGGTTCTGGCCCGCAGTGGCCTATTCCACTGGCTCCGATGGTTCGGGAGCTTCCGGTGTTTCGCCAGGAGCTCCGGGAATGGATGGCACGAGCGACGGACTACGGTGTCACCAACGAGCAACTTGAAGCGCTTGCCGAGACTCATTCTCGCCCCGAGTGGGCCGCCGCTGCAGCGTTTCGAGCTGAGTACCACGCCGTTCTCGCCAGCGCTCGGCCCGGGGCCTTCGATAGCTCAGAGATTATTCGTCGCGCCATCGTTGTGCTGGAGACTGGCTTGCCCCCGGGCCTTGAGTCCTTGGTGCACGTCTGTGTCGATGACGTCCATGACATGACCCAGGCATCGCTTGAATTCCTTGGCGCACTCAAGAACCTCGGTGTCGGGCTCACTGTCGTCGCTGAGCCCGATGTTGCCGGCAACACTTTCCGCGGAAGCGAACCGGAGGGTCTCAGTCGGCTTGCTGGCATGTGGTCGCTCACCCCGGAGGTTCTCCAGAGCGTCCATCGACACGGATCGGCAATTCGCACTCTGGTGTCGAGCGTCACCGAGAAGATCGGCACCGCCGGAATGGGGCTTCAACGAAGCGCTTCGTCGGCACACAGTGAGCCCGGTGAAGTCTTGACCCTGTTGGCCCCCAGCTCCCACCGCGAATCCAACGACATTGCCTCCTTCATCATGACAAGCCATCTGCAACACGGAGTGCCCCTGGACCGTATCGCTGTCGTCTCCCGACGCGGAAGCCGAGTGCAACGCCTGGTCCGTGAACTTACCAACCACGGCATTGCCGCCAGAGCTAACCTGGCGGGCGTCGCACTGCGCGACCAGCCAGCAGCCAGGGACCTCTTGGAGTTGGTTGCCATTGGGCTAGGCCTTCGACCACTGGGGCCCCAGACCGCCGTAGCTCTGCTCTCGGGTCGATATGGCCTGATGACGACGCAGGAACTTCGCAGGCTCCGATTTGCGCTGCGACTCCTTGCTGACCCAGAGGAGCCCTACCAACCCGCCGACCAACTTCTGGCTGATGCGCTGTGCCATCGAGGTGGGTTCGCACTCGTCGAGCCAGGCGTTGGCGCCAAAGCAACCGTCATCGCGCAGATTCTTGACGATATTCGTCAGGCGCCCCCCGCCACACCCGTCACCGAGTTGCTGTGGATGGCGTGGTCGGCAAGTTCTGCCAGATTGGGATGGGAAGCTGGGGCCGTTGCCGGTGGCGATAGATCGGGAAGCGCCCACCGGGCACTCGATGCTGTAGTTGCACTGTTTCACCAGGCAGCTGAGTTTGTGGAAGCTCAGCCGGGTGCTAGCTCGGCAGTGTTCATCGATAACACCCTGGACGCCGAGGTGCCAGACGATGTCGTCCTGCCGGCCTCCGCGTGGTCCGCCGTCACCGTGTCGACTCCGTCTGGACTCCAGGGAACGGAATTCGATGTGGTCATTATCTCCGGCGTCGAAGAGGGGGTCTGGCCGGACCTTCGACTTCGTGGCTCCCTGTTGCGCGCCCATCAGATGGTGCGAAGCGCCAGGGGTGAGGGTCATGACGTGCTCGATGAACGCAAGATCGTCAAGGACGACGAACTGCGCCTTTTCGCGATGGCCATCTCTCGCGCCACCACGACGGTGTTGGTCACCGCCACAGACTCCGAGGAGTCGCCGCCAAGTCCCTTGTTTCACCTGGTGGATACCCAAGCCACCAGGATTCCCAGTCGCCCGGAGGGCCCTCTCTCAGAGCGCACTCTGACAGGGCTTCTCAGGCGTGATCTGGTCCGCGCAATCGAGCGGGGTGCAGACCCAGGGGCTCTCGCCGATGACCTCGGCATACTCGCCTCTATGGGGGTTGCCGGGGCGCATCCCCGTGAGTGGTGGGGCATCGCGCTGCCGAGTAGTGGTGGCCCCCTCTATCCGGAGGGCGATGTCCCGGTGTCACCCTCGGCTCTTGCGACTCTAGAAGAATCACCCATCGAGTGGTTCCTTGGAACTCTTGCCCGAAACGAATCTGCACCCGAACGAGGTCTTGGATCCCTGCTCCACCGAGCATTGGAGGAGCACCCCGGGGGGAGTGCTGATGAACTCTGGGCGGTAGTTGATCAATCCTTCGGGCAACTCGACTACGAGCCGGGGTGGGTTTTGTCCGTGCAGCGTCGTTCCGCCAGGGCCATGGTTGAGGCTATGGCGGACTATGTCCGGGACCGAGAGGGCGAAGGCTTCGCCCTGTCTGGAGTCGAGCAGGGTTTTCAGATGCACTTTGGGCGAGCCGTCGTCCGCGGAATGATTGACCGCATTGAAGTGACCCCGGATCAGAAACTCTTGGTGGTTGATCTGAAGACCGGCCAGTACGTCACCGACGCTGGAGTAGTCGATAACCCGCAGATGTTCGCCTATCAACTCGCTCTGCAGAGCCCCGAGTTGCGAGCCCAAATGGGCCTTGCGGACATGGAGAACGCCGGAGCCGTCTTGCTCTTTGTGAAATCGGGCGTGGGTGGAAAACGCTACCGCCTGGCCACCCAAGCACCACTGGATGACACCGGCAGGGAGGCCTTTGTGGAGAGGCTTGATAAGGCGGTCGCCGTCATCTGCGCTGCGGAGTTCGCTGGAGAACCCCGGGTCTTTGGCGCTGGCGGTCACAGCCGGCATCGCTGGCATTTTGTGGGACAGGTGTGTGGTGATGTTTAGCGCGAGAGAGATTGCCCAGAAGCTCGGACAGTTTGAGCCGACCGCCGAACAGGAAGCAATTATTGAAGCGGACCCTGCCGGAACGTATCGCGTGATCGCTGGAGCCGGCTCCGGCAAAACCGAGACGATGGCCCAGAGAGTGTTGTGGTTGGTTGCTAACCAGCACGTTGCGCCAGGGGAAGTACTCGGCCTCACCTTCACGCGGAAGGCGGCCGGGGAGCTCGGCCGGCGAATCTCTGAGCGGTTGGCAGAGCTTGGGACCAGTGGCGTTGGCCTCAGCGGTGATGATTTTGATGCGCCCAGTGTTGCTACCTACAACTCGTTCGCCTCTCGTCTTTACCGTGAACATGCGGCCCTGTTGGGACGCGACCCTGATGCCCAGGTGCTCTCCGAGGCAAGCGCATGGGGTCTTGCGCGCGCCGTGGTGGTCGCTAGCAAAGACCCCGCACTCTTGAATTGGGAGTACTCGTTGGGTGAACTCACCCGTGTGGTGCGCCTGTTGGCGTCCAGGGTTAGCGAGAACTCGGTCGGCCTCGATGACATAGATGCATTTGCCACCCAGTTTCGAACCCTCCGCGACTTACCGCCGGGTGGTACCGGGCGCTATGCCGACGTGGAGGTATGGAGTGACACCGTTGACTCCCTGATTCCCATGATGACGCTCGTCGGGGATTACACCCGCGCCAAAGCCCTTCGCGGTGTCATCGAGTTCTCGGACCAGGTCGCGCTGGCTTGGGAATTGGTGTCGACCCACCCAGAGATCTGCGAGGACATTCGTCAGGCCCACCGCGTGGTCCTTCTCGATGAGTATCAAGACACCAGCGTTGCGCAGAGCTCCTTGCTCTCCATCCTCTTCCCGAACCACCCCGTGATGGCGGTGGGCGATCCCTACCAGGCCATTTATGGCTGGCGGGGGGCTAGTAGTTCAAACCTGACCGATTTTGATACAGCGTTTGGCGCAGGTGCCGTGACCACATTCACACTCTCCACTAGCTGGCGCAATGGGACACATGTTTTGGACGTCGCTAATCAGATTGCGGGTCCTCTCGCTGCTCTGCCAGGCCCCGATGTTGGAGTGCTTCAGCCCGCACCGGCTGCCAGTACCGTTCCCGTCGAGATGGTCTTCGAGGAGACGCTCCACGCTGAAGCCGAACGGGTGGCAGGCTGGTTGGTCGACAAGCTCGCCCACGGCGATAAGCCTCCCACCGCCGCAATCTTGGTCCGACAGCGCCACCATCAGCGAGCGTTCGTCGAGGCGCTGACGGCCCGAGGAGTCCCCGTCCACGTGCTGGGAATTGGCGGGTTGCTGGACGACCCGGTCGTTGCCGACATTCTCTGCGCACTGCGGGTCATGACCCATCCGCATGCGGAGACGGAGCTGGTCCGTCTGCTCTCCGGCGGCAAATGGCGCCTGGGTGTCTCGGACCTGCACGCTCTTGCCACAACGGCGCGCTGGCTCGAGGGACGAGATGCCAACGGTAACGCACTCGATGACGAGGCGAAGTCCAGGCTCAAGGAGTCGGTTGCGCCAAGTGATCACGCGGGCTTGCGCGATGCCCTGTCCTTCATCGCTCGAGCACCCTCGGAGCATCATCAACGCAAGCTCTATAGCGAGGCGGGGCTTGAACGCCTAGCCGACGCGGAGCGGACGCTCCGGGCCCTCAATGATGCCCACGTGGCCACCGTCGATGACGCGATTGCGATGGTGGAGCGCGAACTCGGGCTCGATCTCGAAGTGCTGGCTCACCCGGGGCGCTCGCGCAGTGTCGCAGCCAGAGAAGCCCTGATGGATGCCGTGAACACCTATCTCGCGGTGTCGGAGGACGCCTCCGTGACTGGTTTTGTGCAGTGGTTGGCTGATGCTGAAACCAGAGACAATCTGACGCCCCGCCCAGAACCTGCGGAGCCCGGGTGTGTGCAGGTGTTGACGATTCACGGTGCTAAAGGCTTGGAATGGGACATCGTTGTTGTCCCGCGCATTGTCGAGGACGAATTGCCAGGTTCTGGAAAGAACAAAAAAGGCTGGGTCAGTC
>JBIIFP010000069.1:0-6020 GCA_044237205.1 Pontimonas sp.
CCTAAGAAACAGTATTTAGGGCCCTATCCACAGGTTTCCAGGGGCGTTTCTAAGGCGCACCAGGAGGCGCTCACCGGCCCCAGAGGGAGAGACCCGCAGAGCGGGCTCACCCTAAGCCGGGAAGGTGCAGATCCGCGCATTGGACTCCTGGCTGTCCCGCCTCCGATGTGGGCACGTACACGCCCCAGTCTCCCCAGCACGTCAAGTTGTCGACGAAAACAGTAACGTGGTCTAGTTTTTCGATATCCGTCAACTGATTACCACCACTCCGTTCGACATGACCTGCGATAAAACCTTTGCTCGCATCTGAATTCTCATCCTGTGGGTTATCAATCAGCGTGAACGTCGCCCTAAACGCCACAGAGTTGTCATTAGAGGTCGTAATTTCTGGTTCCGTCATCACAGCAATGACCGTATTGCCGTTGTATGAAATGGCAACGTTCGGTGGGTCATTTTTGAAACTGTCCGAACCGCTCTCAGTGAAAAAATCTAAAAATTCCTTATACGTAAAGGTTCCAGCATCACGATCCGGGCGATCTGTGAACCAGGTGACTAATGATTCCTCAGACTCAATCGGGACAACCAACTCAAACTGAGTGTCATTGCCGTCCGTCCGAATGATTTCAGCGTTGTGACCGCCATACACGAAGAGCAATGAGGGCTGAGCGGATGCGTTCGCTTGCGCGAACAACAGCGCCACGGCCACACCTGCTAGGACTAGAACAGCCACTACAGGAATAAGGATTTTCTTTGGCGTCATAACAGGAAACTATTTGGTATTTCCTGGCTGGTCAAGCATTGGGGATCATTCCCCCTACCGCGTCGCCAAAGCTCACCTATTTGCCAGCATCCGTACCAGCAGCTAACACTGGGGCCGCCTGCGGGAATCGAACCCGCGACCTTCTCATTACGAGTGAGACGCTCTACCAACTGAGCTAAGGCGGCAGACCCCTCTCGGGGACCACACCATGGTAACTGAGTCTCTGCCTGCACGGGGCCTGGCAGAGAGCCAAACAGGAAGCCCACGTCAGATATATCCTGGGGGAGTCTTATATTTCCCAGCAGAAAGTGACGACTAGTGATCAAGCTCAGCGAATTTTTCCCTCCCCGGCCAGAGTCCTCCTGGAAACTGGTGAAGCAGGCCGGCGTTGATCACGCAGTCGGAATACTAAACGGCGGCGAACACGACCTCACAATGTTCCAATCGGTCGGAAGCAGTGGCTGGGCCGCCGATGCGCGGGAGGAAGCCCCGTGGAGCGAAGCGGCCATCCAGCATGACCAAGAACTCTTCGAACAATGGGGCTTTGACCTGGTGGCCATCGAAGACACTGCACCTATCGACAAGGTGCGCCTGGGTTTAGAGGGTCGTGATCAACAGATAGAACAGGTCATCGAACAAATCCGAGCGATGGGCGCGCTGGGGATTGAGGTTCTGTCCTACAACTGGATGGCCTGTTCGAGCTGGGCCCGCACCGACATCGCGATTCCCGACCGGGGCGGAGCGCTGGTCACCGGCTATGTCAGGGAGATCGCGCAATCCGGACCGCAGCTCCTGGCCGCCA
This sequence comes from Pontimonas sp., assembly GCA_044237205.1. Classification (GTDB taxonomy): domain Bacteria; phylum Actinomycetota; class Actinomycetes; order Actinomycetales; family Microbacteriaceae; genus Pontimonas. The sequence continues at coordinate 1,563 of JBIIFP010000069.1, forward strand.
ACGAGGTCAACGCCGATGACATGTGGGCGGCACTCGAGTATTTTCTCGATGCCGTGATCCCTGAAGCAGAAAAAGCCGGAGTGAAGCTGGCCCTCCATCCCGATGACCCGCCCCAACACATCGATCGCGGGGTTCCTCGAATTATGAGCTCCGTGGGAGCCTTCCGCAGGGTGCTCTCGTACTCCTCGTCCGATTCGCATGGCATTACCTTTTGCCAAGGAAACTTCGCCCTGATGGAAGAAATCCTCTCCGGCGAACAGACAATGGCTGATGTCATCCGAAGCATCGGATCAGATCGAATACCGTTCGTCCACTTCCGAGACATTCGCGGGACAGTCGAGCGGTTCCAGGAAACATTCCACGACGATGGGCAAACAGACATGGCCGAGTGCTTCCAGGCCTACAGCGATGTCAATTTTCACGGCGTGATGCGCCCGGACCACGTGCCCACACTAGAAGGCGAATCCAACGAAAGGCCGGGCTACCACATGCTCGGTCGGCTCTTCGCGCTTGGCTACATCCGCGGTCTTGAACATGCGGCTTACGGCCACCCGTCAACGAGGGATTAGGGTCGCTAGCGGGCGAAACTAGTCTCACAGACAACGGAATCTCTTAGGGGAGGATCCTCGTATAGAAGGTGCTGGCGATGACTAAGCCGGCGATGATCCACGCCCAGAGCGGAACCTTGCCGCGCCACTTCTCTTCAGCCATGGACTATCCCCACGCCCTAGGGCGCTGGGTCGCCAATCGATCCGAGGAGGTAGCTCTCCAGCGTCCCCTCCGCGGCGGCCGAGCCCCCGTGTTGGCCCTCAAACTGAGAGGTGCCATCAATTCCACAAAGGCCGAGAATGCGGCTTGCCCCACCGGGGTGAGAAGAGATCCAGTCAGTAAGGTCATAAACGTTTCCGTTAATGACGCTCCAGCAGCTGTCTTCAGAATCATTCAGCGCCACGGTGTCAAGGCTGAGAACACCGGCGTCGGCAGCGACCGCTGGTGCTTCTTCGGTCGGAGCATCCGGCATGACTGCCTCATCAGCTGGCTCGACCGCTGCGCTGTCGCCTTCGGATACCCGGTCGCCCCATGTAGCATCGGCGCCAGAATGTCCGGCCAGCACTGTGGCCACAACGGCAACGATGCCGACGATGCCGACAACGCCACCGATGACGGCGGCCAGAATCTTTCCACGTGACGAAGACATGCGACAAACCATAAGCCAAATGACTGAAAGAACGGCGAGAGCGATCGCTACAGGCGGCAACATCTCGCCCCACTCAGAATGCTCCTCGGCGACACCAACACGGGCTTCGAGTGCTTCGCCTGACTGCTCGGCAACAATCGCGGAAAGAGCGCCAATAACGGCCAAGCCGACTGCGAGATAGCGATAGTTCTGCCGAAGCCTCGGGAAGGCCACCACCAGAATCAACGTGATCACCGCTAGCGGCAGCAGCACCACGACGAGGTGGGTCACAAAGACGTGGACGGGAAGCCCTGCAATCAGGTCAAAAATTCCGAGTTCGTCCACCGCAACAACCTACTGAGGGGGTCTGCGCTGGTCAACACCAGCGAGTTGGCGAACGCCCAGGAGCGCCAGGGCGAAAAGAAATACCGCCGCCACGATGAACGGATAGACCAACGCAACCCCAAATCCCTCGACAAGGCCACCAACTACCACCATGCCAAGGGGTGGCCCGCTGGCAAACAACGCCATCTGCGCGCCAAACACACGACCTTGAACCGCGGGCCGGCACCGCGTCTGAACGAGCGTGTTCAGGAGTGGCCCCATGGGACCCCACGACATTCCTATTCCAAGACCAAACAGTGCCATCACCCACACCGGTGGGAAGAATGCCAGCCCAAAGAGCAGCGCGGATGAGGCAAGGGAGCTTGTGAGAACAATTGTGCGCAGCTTGAACCGAGCGGCGAGCGGGGCATAGGAGTAGGCGCCAATCACCCCACCTAACGCCATGGCGGAGATCACCACCCCAAAGCCCCACGGGTTATCAATTGATTGGAAGTAGGTCGGGAGGATGACGACTTCTGTGGGCATATAGACGAAGTCGACAAACACGATGAAGGCGGTGATCACCAGAAGAGCTGTGTCCGCCCGGATGACTCGGAAGCCCTCGATGGCTTCCCGCCACCAGGCGCCTGGCTCTTCCGCCCCGTCATCGGGAACTGTCGTTGCGCCAGAGGGAATAAGCCAGACGGCAACAGCCGCAATACCAAACAAGACTGTAATCACGCCAAAGGACATGATGGTGCCGATGACGCCAATCAACGCTGCCCCGAGTGCGGGTCCCAGCGCAAAGCCAAGAGCAAAGAGCGCCTCGTGGAGAGAGTTAGCCCTCGCGAGGCTGACCCCACTTGCTGTGGCCGTCTGCTCAATAAGCGTCTTTCGCGCGGTGTAACCAGCGGGGTCAAAGATTGCCCCCAACAGTGCAGCGGCCGCCACCACCCACAGGTCCAGCCGACCGGTCATGGCAACAAAGGGAATCATGAGTACCGAGAGGCCGGAGAGCACATCGGAGAGAATCGAAATCTTTGCCCGGCCTACCCGGTCGATCAACAGCCCTGCCACCGGGGACATGGCAATGGCAGGAATGGCCGCTAAAGCGGCAATGATTCCTGTGCTGAGCGCCGACCCCGTCAACTCCAACACGAGCCAGGGGATCGCGATAAAGGTCATGGCATTCGCCGTCGCTCCTGCGAAGCTGGCGACCTGCAATAGCGCGAAGGGGCGGCGCGAAACCCGTGTAGTCACTTGCCCATGGTAGTCCTGCGCCCGGCTAGGAACTACAGATCAGGCCGTCCTGTGGCAACGCACCGGTCAGAAAGTACTGTTCGACGGCGTCGTTAATACACAGCGAATCCTTGTTGTAGGCGAGGTGGCCCTCAGCCTCCAGAGTCAAGTGACGAGCTTGGCCCAACTGGTCCGCGAGTGACAACGACCAGTTGTAGGGGGTTGCAGGGTCTCCGGTGGTGCCAATGACGAGAACAGGGTTTGCCCCCTCACCGCTCACTGGGCCCTTCACCAGGCGGGGCGGGAACGGCCAGTTCTGGCACACCAGGTCACCGTAATCACTGGGCCTCGCCGTATACGGAGCAACCTCTCGTAATTGCTCACCTTGAGCAGCGATGACCTCAGGGTCGTATTCCACGGGGTAATCAAGGCAGTTGATGGCGATAAACGCTTCCATTGAGTTGTCCTGATAGACGCCCTCCTGGCGGTCGTAGTAGAAGTCGACCAAGAACATTGCGGTGTCGGTGAGGCCCTGGTCGATCTCAACGAAGAGCTGGGTCAGGTAAATCCAGTTGTCTTGTGAATAGAGGGTCGTCACCATCGCCGTGCGCAACATGGAGTCATCGACCAAGCGGCCGTCGCTGTGGCGCAGCGGATCCTCCTCCAAGCGGTCATAGAGCTCCGACACCGAGGCCAACTGGGCATCGCGGTCACCGTCAAAGGGACAGATCCCCCTCTCGATGCAGTGGTCCACATAGGCCATCAGTGCTTCTTCAAAGCCCCGGTACTGATTGAGCACGAGATCAAACTGGCTTGCTGCCGGGTCCACCGGACCATCCAAGACCAGGCGCCCCACATTCTCGGGGAACGTATCGATGTAGAGAGCGCCAATCAAGGTTCCATACGAGTAGCCCAGATAGTTGAGTTGGTCGTCGCCCAGGAGATGCCGCAACAAATCGAGATCCCGAACCGTGGACATGGTGTCGACGTATTGCAGGAGATCGCCGGTTTTGTCGAGGCATTCCGTGCCAAAACGGATGGACTCGGCGAGGAGTTCCTCGTCCCACTCGGGAGTGTATGCCTCCGCCTCGAGCTCCCCAAAGAAGAAGTAGTCAAGATCAGCATCGCTCGTTGCGCACGAAACAGGCGTGGACTCATTCACTCCACGGGGATCCCAGCCGACAATGTCAAAGGACTCACGCAGTGCTGCCCCGACCGCGAAATCAACAGAATCACGAACAAAGGTGAGCCCACTGGCGCCGGGACCGCCAGGGTTCACCAGCAGAGAGCCTTGAGCGTCGCCAGTCGCCGTGTGCCTCGAGAGTGCTAGCTCGATGTCTTGCCGTGAATCCAGGTCATCCCAGTTCAGTGGCGCGCGAACAACGGCGCACTGTGCGCCAGAATCGCAGTCTTCCCACTCGATCTCCTGGTCGAAGTAATAGGACCGTGCGTCTGCGGGCTCCACCGGGTCACTCACGCATCCTGCAATAACAACCAAGCCCGCAGCGAGACCCGCCGCTAGGGCGATGCGCCTCACGAGCTCACCGCGAGGATTCGACCGCTGACCTGGATCAAGAGCGACTCAAGGACCAACAGGGGCGGTGAGTTATTGGACATTCGCTGCCTAGCCTGGTTGATCGCGTCCAGGGCCGAGAGGGTAAGCGCGGAGGTTGTGTTCGCAGCGCGATCGTCAATGGCTGCAACGTGACGCTGGTTAA
>JBIIFP010000023.1:0-20642 GCA_044237205.1 Pontimonas sp.
TCTGGGAGTTCCACCCAGTCAACCGCCAACAAATTTCTTTGCAGTCGGGTCGCGGACTATCACCGCCGGTTCAGATTTTCACTGACCCCGGAGCACGTTTACTATGCTTCACTATAGGGTTCATGGACTGAAAATGGGCCGCCAATAATGACAACGAGGTTACCCATGGGTTCCTACATTCTCTCTATTGACCAGGGGACAACGAGCTCCAGGGCGATTATTTTTGACCACGACGGCAAGATTGTCTCCTCAAGTCAGCGGGAACACCAGCAAATCTTCCCTCAGGCGGGCTGGGTCGAGCACGACCCGATGGAAATCTGGGGCAACGTTCGGGAAGTCTCCGGCGAGGTTCTCTCAAGGACGCAACTCACTAGGCACGACATCGCCGGCATTGGCATCACTAATCAGCGTGAGACGGCCATCATCTGGAACCGAAAGACCGGTCTGCCGGTCTATAACGCGGTGGTGTGGCAAGACACTAGAACTCAAGACTTAATCGATGCGGTTGAGGCCTCCCACGGCAGTGATCTCTTCCGGAAGAAAACCGGTCTGCCGCTGGCCACCTACTTCTCCGCCAGCAAGATTGTCTGGATTCTCGACAATGTCGAGGGCGCTAGGGCGGCCGCTGAGGCGGGAGAGCTAGCTTTTGGCACTCCCGACAGCTGGTTGTTGTGGAACCTCACTGGTGGGGTGGACGGGGGCGTTCACGCCACCGATGTGACCAATGCCAGCCGCACTCTTCTGATGGACCTCGAGACCTGCGCCTGGGATAAAGATTTGATTGCTGCGTGGGGGATTCCGGAATCACTTCTTCCGGAGATTAGGTCTTCGTCTGAGATATATGGCCACGCGCACTCCTCCAGCCTTCTGCGAGAGGTCCCCATCTCAGGAATCTTGGGGGACCAGCAAGCAGCAACCTTTGGTCAGGCTGCTTTCGAAGCGGGCGAGTCAAAGAACACCTATGGAACCGGAAATTTCTTGATTGTGAATACCGGCGAGACGCCGGTGCATTCCACGAACGGCTTGCTCACCACGTTGGCCTACCAACTGGGCGACGAGGCCCCGCGGTATGCGCTGGAGGGCTCGATTGCTGTCACTGGCTCTCTCATCCAATGGCTGCGCGACAACCTGGGATTGATTTCGGAAGCCTCAGAGGTTGAGGCGTTGGCTGCGAGCGTTCCCGATAACGGTGGGTGCTATGTCGTCCCGGCATTCTCAGGCCTCTTCGCCCCCTATTGGCGCTCTGACGCCAGAGGCGTCATCGTCGGGCTCACCCGGTTCATCAACAAGGGCCACATCGCACGGGCTGCCCTGGAGGCAACCGCCTTCCAAACCCGTGAGGTTCTCGATGCCGTCAACGCCGATGCCGGTGTTGATCTCACCGAGCTCAAGGTCGATGGCGGGATGGTCAAGAACGAGACCCTGATGCAGTTCCAGGCAGACATTTTGGGGGTTCCCGTGATCAGGCCTCAGGTTGCCGAAACCACGGCACTAGGTGCTGCTTATGTGGCGGGTCTTGCTGTGGGCTACTGGAGCAGCCGTGAGGAGCTGCGCGGAAAGTGGGCAGAGGATAAAAGATTTGTGCCCACCATGCCCGCGGAGACCAGCGCGAAGCTACTGGCGCAATGGAAGAAGGCGGTCACCCGCACCTTCGATTGGGTGGACTAGGAACGTCCCATTCCCCGATAGCGGAAGCCCGCCGCTTTCCACGCGTCACTATCCAGGCAGTTACGGCCGTCAATCACGAGCGCCGTTGTGAGAAGGCCTGCCACCTGTACTGGGTTTGCCTCAGAGAAATGCTTCCACTCCGTGGCAATAACGAGAGCATCGGCGCTGCGGGCAGCCTCGAGATGGTCATCGGTCAGCGAAATTGACTCTCCCAGGCCTGATTGGGCCAGCCGACGCTGTGCTGGCGCTAGAGCCGCAGGGTCAGCAGCAACCACGCGCGCACCGGCGCGCGCCAAGGATTCAGTGATATCGAGCGCGGGGGAGTCACGAATGTCATCGCTGTCGGGCTTGAAGGCCATTCCCCACACTGCGATGGTTTTTCCGGTGAGATCGCCGAGCTCCTCAATCAGAATCTCGAGCACGCGGCCGCGCCGGCGGAGGTTAATGGCGTCAACGTCGCGCAGGAACGACAGCGACTGCCCCACGCCCAATTCTTCGGCCCGCGCAACAAAACCGCGGATGTCTTTGGGGAGACATCCTCCGCCAAAACCAACACCGGCATTCAAGAACCTGCGACCGATGCGAGCATCGTGGCCGATCGCATCGGCCAACTGCGTCACGTTCGCTCCGGTAACTTCGGCAATTTCTGCCATCGCGTTGATGAAAGAAATCTTGGTAGCAAGGAACGCGTTCGCAGAGACCTTCACCAACTCCGCCGTGGCAAAGTTCATCAGCAGGCGGGGGCTCCCCTTAGCAAGAATCCGCTCATAGACCGCATCGAGAGTTGTGGTTGCCCACTCACCGGTCTTTCCCTCTGGGATTCCATAGACCAGACGATCCGGGGAGAGCGTGTCCTGGACAGCAAACCCTTCCCGCAAAAACTCTGGGTTCCACATCAACACCGCTCCGGTCGCGGTGACCGTGGCTTCAAGGCGCGCAGCGGTGCCGACTGGCACCGTGGATTTGCCGACTACCAGGTGGCCTTCGCCAATGAAGGGCAACAACCCTTCAATGGCTGAATTCACATAGGTCATGTCCGCAGAGCCATTACTTGCCTGAGGCGTTCCCACTGCGACAAAGTGGACGCTCGCGTCCTTCACGGCCGACATGTCGGTGGTGAAGCTCAAGCGGGCGGAATTCTTCTGGAGGAGTTCGTTGAAACCTGGCTCGTGAAAGGGAGCGCGTCCGGCAGCAAGCGAATCGATGCGGGCCTGGTCAACATCGATCCCGATGACCTCGTGACCCAGTTCTGCCATTGATGCGGCGTGGACTGCACCCAAGTAACCACAGCCGATGACAGAAATCTTCATAGAGAAAACCCTAGGGGATGGGCTAGCGAGAGGCCTTGATAAAGCCCACGGCATCGTGAACTCGGGCAAGGGTTGCTTCAGCGATGACCGATGCCTTGTCAGCTCCCGCTCCAAGAATTCGATCGAGCTCAGCGACATCACTGAGGAGCTCGTTCGTTCTCACGCGAATGGGCTCGAGCAGGGCGACCAGGGCGTCGGCGGCGTGGGTCTTGAGTGCCCCGTAACCACCACCTGCTAGCTGTTCTTGCCACGCCTCAACGCTCTGGCCGGTGGCCAGAGAGAGCAGTGTCAACAAGTTAGAGACCCCAGGCTTGTCCTCGGGGTCGAAGCGAATCTCTGAGTCAGTGTCCGTCACAGCCGACTTGACCTTTTTGGCAATCACCGAGGGTTCGTCCATGAGCCAGATGATGCCAGCTGGGGAATCACCAGATTTCGACATCTTTGCCCCTGGGTTTTGGAGGTCATAAATCTTGGCGGCAGCCTCCAGGATGCGGACCTCGGGGACACTCAGGGTTTTGCCAAAGCGCTGGTTGAAGCGCTCAGCGATATCGCGGGTCAGCTCGATGTGCTGGCGCTGATCTTCGCCCACTGGCACCACGGCAGAGTCATAGAGCAAGATGTCGGCTGCCTGCAGGATGGGGTAGGTGAAGAGGCCAACGGTTGCGTTGTCTGAGCCCTGCTTCTGGGACTTGTCCTTGAACTGGGTCATCCGGCTGGCCTCGCCAAAACCCGTCAGCGTGTTCAATATCCACGCCAACTCGCTGTGCGCGGGGACGTGGGACTGCACGAAGAGCGTTGAGGCGTGGGGGTCAATGCCGGCAGCGATGTATTGCGCTGCGGTGCGTCTCGTGTTGGCTGCTAGATGCTTGGGGTCTTGCGGAACGGTGATGGCGTGAAGGTCAACAACGCAGTAGACAGCGTCGTGGGTTTTTTGCATCTCTATCCACTGCACGAGCGCGCCGGCGTAATTACCGAGGTGGAGCGAGTCCGCTGATGGTTGCATGCCAGAAAACAGCCGGGGTCTACTCATACGGGTAGCGTAACGGACTAGATGTCGTAGTCGGCGATGACGGGAGCGTGGTCGCTCCAGCGGGTGTCGTAGGTCGGGGCGCGGTCCACTGTGTAGTGCGCCACCGTGCCGGCGAGTGGTGCATTCGCCAGGTGGTAGTCGATCCGCCACCCGGCATCGTTATCGAAGGCTTTGCCTCGCCAGCTCCACCAGCTGTAGGGGCCTTCTACTTCACCGTGGAACGCTCGACCAATGTCGACAAAGCGTCCCGCAGCGCCCGTGTTGTAATTCTCGGATTCTTCGTGACCGATCCAGGAATCAAAGTACGCACGCTCTTCAGGCAGGAAACCAGCATTCTTAAGGTTGCCTTTCCAGTTCTTGATATCGAGGGTCCGGTGACCCACGTTCAGATCGCCCATGACGAGTGCTGGGGACCCCAGGCCTCCGAGCCGGCCCATACGAGTGTCCATGTGTTTCAAGAACTCGTATTTGGCATCCTGTTTGGGGGTTCCGGCCTCGCCCGAGTGGACATAGCAACTGACAATCGTGAGCGGATTTCCCGAGGGGGTGGTGATGTCGACTTCCACCCAGCGTCCAGCAGTGTCAACGGCTTTTGGCCCAAGCTCAACGCGAACTTCGCTATGGGCTTGCCGGGTTGCCACAGCAACGCCCGCCCGGCCCTTCGCGGTGGCGGGGTCGTGAGCAATGACCCAGTCGTCTCCCAGGAGTGCTGCTAGGTCTTCGCGCTCTGCACGAACCTCCTGCAGGGCCAAGACATCGACGTTGGCCTCATCTAGCCAGGGCTGCATCCCTTTGCGAAACGCAGCACGGACGCCATTGACGTTGACGCTGGCAACCCGGAGCATGGTTGCGCCTAGGGCTTGCCGCGGAGAATTGCCTGCTTGACCTCAGAGATCGCCTTAGTCACTTCGATTCCGCGGGGACATGCCTCGCTGCAGTTGAAGGTCGTGCGGCAACGCCACACCCCTTCTTTGTCGTTCAAGATGTCAAGGCGAACCTGGGAGCCTTCATCTCTGGAGTCAAAGATGAAGCGGTGGGCATTCACGATGGCAGCGGGGCCGAAGTACTGACCATCAGTCCAGAACACCGGGCAGCTCGAGGTGCAGGCTGCACACAGGATGCACTTCGTGGTGTCGTCAAAGCGCGCGCGGTCTTCGGGTGACTGCAGGCGTTCCTTGTCTGGCTTAGACGACGCAATGAGGAAGGGTTGGACCTGACGATAGGACTCGAAGAAGGGTTCCATATCGACAATCAAGTCTTTTTCCAAGGGCAGACCCTTGATGGCCTCGATGTAGATCGGCTGGCTGATGTCGAGGTCCTTGATCAGCGTCTTGCAGGCAAGTCGGTTGCGGCCGTTGATGCGCATCGCATCCGAGCCGCAAATACCGTGAGCACAGCTTCGACGGAAGCTCAGCGTGCCATCGATTTCCCACTTGATCTTGTGGAGGCCATCGAGAACGCGGTCGGTAGCGAACATCTGGACGTCGTAGTCCTCCCAGTGCGGCTCAGCGTCGTTCTCTGGGTCAAACCGACGGACGATGAACGTGACCGTGAACGAGGGCACCTCCGCCACAACAGCAGGAGCGTTAGCAACAGTCGTAGCCATTAGTACTTCCTCTCCATCGGTGGGTAGTTCGTGATGACGACGGGCTTCCAGTCAATAGCGATGTGGTCTTCTACGTTTGCCGACTTCGGGTCACCGGTCAGATACGCCATGGTGTGAACCAGGAAGTTCTCGTCGTCGCGATCGGGGTAGTCATCCCGCATGTGACCACCGCGGCTCTCGTGGCGGTTAAGTGCAGAGGCGACGACCACTTCCGCGATATCCAAGAGGAACCCCAGCTCAATTGCTTCGAGCAGGTCGGTGTTGTAGCGCTTGCCACGGTCGTGAATACCAATGTTCTGGTAACGCTCGCGCAGCGAGTGGATGGTCTTCGCAACGCTTCGGAGAGACTTATCCGTCCTGAACACCTGAGCGTTGCGGTCCATTTCTTCTTGCAGCTCTTTACGCAGCACTGCAAGACGTTCGCCTCCATCGGCGGAGCGAGCCCGCTCGATCATCTCGCGGACCTCTTTTGCAGGGTCCTCCGGGAGGGGAACAAACTTGGCTGAGTTGGCATACTCGACGGAGTAGCGACCGGCGCGCTTGCCGAACACGTTGATATCCAGAAGCGAGTTGGTGCCCAGGCGGTTGGAGCCGTGGACCGACACACATGCACACTCGCCAGCTGCATAGAGGCCCTTGACGACGGTGTCGTTGTCGGAGAGCACTTCAGCCTTGATGTTTGTGGGGATACCACCCATCGCGTAGTGGGCGGTGGGCATCACGGGAACTGGTTCGTGAACCGGGTCAACACCCAGGTAGGTCCGGGCGAACTCGGTGATGTCGGGAAGCTTGGTTTCTAGAACCTCGGCTCCTAGGTGGGTGCAGTCGAGCAGCACGTAGTCCTTGTTGGGGCCAGCGCCTCGTCCCTCGGCAACCTCTTGCACCATGTGGCGAGCAATAATGTCTCGCGGCGCCAAGTCCTTGATGGTCGGTGCATAGCGCTCCATGAAGCGCTCTCCCGAGGCGTTTCTAAGAATCGCTCCCTCACCGCGGGCACCCTCGGTCAGCAAGATTCCCAAGCCAGCAAGGCCGGTCGGGTGGAACTGGAAGAACTCCATGTCCTCGAGCGGAATGCCCTTGCGCCAGATGATTCCGACGCCATCACCTGTCAGGGTGTGGGCGTTGGAGGTGGTCTTGTAAATCTTTCCAAAACCGCCGGTGGCGAAGACCACAGACTTCGCATGGAAGACGTGAATGTCTCCGGTGGCCAGTTCATACGCCACAACACCGGCAGCGATGCGGGGCTTCGACTTGCCACGGGGCTTCTTGGCGTCGGGGTCATCGACCAAGAGAAGGTCAAGGACGTAGAACTCGTTGTAGAACTCGATGCCGAGCTTCACGCAGTTCTGGAACAGGGTCTGCAGAATCATGTGCCCGGTGCGGTCTGCTGCATAGCAGGAGCGGCGCACTGGCGCTTTTCCGTGATCGCGAGTGTGGCCACCAAATCGACGTTGGTCGATTTTGCCATCGGGTGTCCGGTTGAACGGGAGCCCCATGTTCTCGAGGTCGATGACCGCATCGATTGCTTCTTTGGCAAGAATTTCTGCGGCGTCCTGGTCGACGAGGTAGTCGCCACCCTTAACGGTGTCGAAGGTGTGCCACTCCCAGCTGTCTTCCTCGATGTTGGCAAGTGCCGCTGCCATACCGCCCTGGGCTGCGCCCGTGTGAGAGCGGGTGGGGTAGAGCTTGGAGATCACAGCAGTCTTGGCGTGAGGGCCAGCCTCAATCGCAGCACGCATGCCGGCGCCTCCGGCGCCGACAATTACCACGTCGTACTGGTGGTGATGGGTTGTGACGTCGGAGGTGGTGGTGGTTGGTGCGGTGGGTGTCATCTCTCCTACTTCACGGATGCACAGAACGAGGGCAACAATTCGGCGGGAGACCCTGCCGGGCATGGGTCAAACGCGTAAATCGTCAGTGTCCCGAGCGCCAGAAGGGCAATCGTCGAAATCAGGAGCGATCCATGCAGAAGTCGACGCATGCGAACGGATGAGGCGTAGTCATTGACCAGGGTCCGCATACCGTTGGCGCCGTGAATCAGTGCGAGCCACAGCATGGCCGTGTCCCAGACCACCCAGAAGGGGTCAGTGAACTTTCCTGCAACGAAGGCGAAGTCGATGGCCTTGACACCTTCACCCACCATCAGGTTGACGAAGAGGTGGCCAAAGATGAGAACGACCAGCATGATGCCGGACGCCCGCATGTAGATCCAGCCCCACTTTTCCCAGTTGATTCCGCGCTTTTCTGGGCGAATAGGGGACCGGGGAGTTTCGATTGTCACGCTCATGTCGTTCACCACCCAAACACATTCATCAGGTGACGAGGAATGAATGCGAGCATCGTCACGACCCACAAACCGATCACGACATAGAAGAGCGCCACGTGGTGCTTGGTACCGATGTTCCAGAAGTCCACCAGGATGATCCGCAGACCATTCAGGGCGTGGAAGACGATGGCGGCAACCAATCCAATTTCAGCAACACCCATCAGCGGCGTTTGGTAAGCACCAATCACTGCGTTGTACGCCTCGGGGCTTACCCGCACCAGCGCAGTGTCGAGGATGTGAACGAGCAAGAAGAAGTAGATGCCAATACCGGTAATTCGGTGCAGGACCCACGACCACATTCCTTCGCGGCCCCGATAGAGGGTGCCACCGGGAATTACGCTCTTGCGTCTCGGAGCTGGAATCTGCACCGTGACTGACACGGAGGCCTGCTCGCTAGATGAACCTGAAGATGTCGTCACGCGTTATCGAATTCTTTCCATCAGTTCTGAAGTCTTGACACCATCATACGGTGTCCCCTCCGAGTGGCCTCTCAGCTTGGCACTAGCCTTAGGTCATGGTTCGGAGCACCTCAGGCGCAGCCAACACGGCAGGATCTCAGTCCTTTTATGCCGTGATTCCAGCCGGCGGCTCGGGCACCCGCCTCTGGCCGCTCTCTCGGTCCCAAGAGCCCAAGTTCCTGCTGGATTTGCTCGGCACGGGCAACTCGCTCCTAGTCGACACTGTCAAACGGCTTGCTCCGTTTGCCAACGTCGACGAGATCATGGTCGTCACCGGTGAAGCTCACGAAACGCTCGTGCGAACCCAGGTTCCGACCCTTCCGCTGGCCAATGTGCTCGTCGAGCCCTCGCCGAAGAACTCGGCAGCTGCGGTGGGCCTCGCCGCTTACGTGTTAGCCGAGTCCGTTCCAGACGCCGTCGTAGGGTTCTTCGCGGCCGATCATGTGGTGAGTGACGATGATGCGTTTCACTCTGTCTTGGCCACCGCCATTGAAGCTGCCAAGTCGGGGCAGTTAGTCACCATTGGAATCAGCCCCACTGAACCCTCTAGTGCTTTTGGTTACATCAAGAAAGGCAAACCCCACGATCTCAGTGGCGTCTTCCACGTTCAAGAGTTTGTGGAGAAGCCCTCGTTCAAAGATGCCGAGCGCTTTGTATCCAGCGGGAACTACTTCTGGAATGCCGGCATCTTTGTGGGCACCGTCCAGGCCATTGTTGACTCTTTTGATACCTACTCCCCGGCCATTGGAGCTCCGCTCCGTGAGATTGCTAAGCGCTTGCTGGCAGGCGAAGACTTCTCCGAACTGTGGAGCGAACTCCCGTCACAGGCTTTTGACTATGCCGTGGCGGAACCAGCCGCAGCGGATGGACGGTTCTTGGTGGTTCCGGGAAGCTTCGGATGGCGAGACGTGGGAGATTTTGCCTCCCTCGCTCAAGCCCAGGGTGAAGCTTCTGGCTCGGAAGTGACGGTGGTCGGCGATGCCGCCAAAGTCCACCCCCGCGATTCCACAGGAATCGTCGTCGCCACCTCCGGGCGAATCATTACGCTGCTCGGTGTTCACGACATCGTGGTGGTCGACACCCCTGATGCCCTGTTGGTGACGACTAAGGATCATGCTCAAGACGTCAAACAGGTTGTTGAGCAGATGAGGGCCGAAGGGCTCGACGGGGTTCTTTAGCCCTCGGATAAACACATCGGCAGATAGCATGGTGGCCATGCGAATTTTGATTACCGGTGGTGCAGGTTTCGTCGGTTCCCACCTGGCTGAACGGCTCTTGGCTGCCGGCAATGAGGTGGTCGTTGTTGACAACTACTTCACCGGCTCCAAGGACAACGTTGCCCACCTCCTGGGAAACCCACGGTTCGAGCTGTTGCGCCACGACGTCACCTTCCCGCTCTATGTCGAAGTGGATGCGATCTATAACTTGGCCTCTCCGGCGTCGCCGATTCACTACCAACATGACCCGGTTCAGACCACGAAGACGAACGTGATGGGTGCCATCAACATGCTGGGTCTCGCTAAGCGTTTGCGGGTTCCCATCCTTCAGGCCTCGACATCAGAGGTGTATGGCGACCCAGAAGTTCACCCTCAGACCGAGGATTACTGGGGCAAGGTCAACCCGATTGGCCCAAGAGCGTGTTACGACGAGGCGAAGCGTGTCGCTGAAACATTGTTTTTTGACTACCACCGCCAACACGGGCTTGCCATTCGTGTTGCTCGCATTTTCAACACCTATGGACCAAGGATGGCCGCGGACGATGGCCGCGTGGTGAGTAATTTCATTGTTCAGGCCCTCCGCGGTGAGCCACTGACCATCTATGGCGATGGATCCCAAACCCGGTCGTTCTGTTATGTGGACGATCTCGTCGGGGGATTGATTTCCCTGATGGAGAACACGTCAGGCGAAGTGGGACCGGTAAATCTTGGTAACCCCGGTGAGTTCACCATGCTGGAGCTGGCGGAAAAGGTTCTTGAGCTGACCGGTTCGTCCTCGAGCGTCGAGCACTTGCCCTTGCCACAGGATGATCCCAAGCAACGCCAGCCAGATATTTCGCGAGCCAAGAAGTCGTTGGGTTGGGAGCCTACGGTTCCTTTGCACGAGGGGCTCGTGAAGACCATCGAGTACTTCTCGCGCTCCCTTGCCACGCGAGCTTCATAGGGCACCCGCCTCCTAAGCCTTCAAGCCGGGCTTGAAGCGCATATGTTGACCGGCCGGGTGACTAAATTCTCTGTAAACATTTGGCGTCTAGGATATGAAACATAGCGCCGGATTCACCTGCCTGAGAGCTTCCTTTGAGGCGAAGGACAAAGGTGGGGCCCGGTATCGAATCACAACGAGAGGAACACGTAAGTGAAATCAATCACTTCAAGGCGGGCCTTCGCAGGCTTCGCTATTTTGGGCGCATCAGCCATGGTTTTGGCTGGATGCGCTGCAGCACCTGAGGAAGAAGCACCCGCCGAAGAGACCGTAGAAGAAGCAGCGGGGCTTGACTTCCTCGCTTGCGCTGTCTCCGACGAGGCAAGCTTCCAGGACAACTCCTTCAACGAGGCCGTGTATGACGGCCTTCTTCAGGCAGAGTCTGAGCTAGGCGTTCAGATCCTCGAGGCAGAGTCCAACAGCGCCGAGGACTTCGCCCCTAACCTCCAGGCCATGGTCGACGCCAGCTGTGACGTCATCATCGCTGTCGGATTCAACCTGGTTGCCGATGTCAACCTTGCTGCTGCTGCCAACCCTGACGTGAGCTTCGTCACTGTTGATGGCTGGAGCGAAGGCAATGACAACCTGAAGCCCGTTGGCTACAAGATGAACCAGTCCAGCTACGTTGCTGGTTACCTTGCAGCTGCCTACTCCACGACCAAGGTTGTGGGCACCTACGGTGGTATGCAGATTGACGCTGTGACCGACTTCATGTCTGGCTTCTACTACGGCGCCAAGGCATACGAGACCGAGACCGGTACCCCGGTCACCGTTCTCGGATGGGACCCCGTAGCTGCAACCGGTGACTTCTGGGGCACGTTCGCTCCTAACGACGCTGTCGGTAAGAGCATTGCTGCATCGCAGCTCGAGCAGGGCGCTGACGTTCTCTTCCCCGTGGGTGGAGACCAGTTCGGTGCTGGTATCGAAGCCATCAAGGAAGCCGGCGACAACGCAGTCATGATCGGTGTCGACAAGGACATCGCTCTGACTTCCCCCGAATACGCTGACTACATCCTGACTTCCGCTGAGAAGCGCATGGGTGCAGCAACCTTCGACGTCATCAAGGAGTACGCAGTCGACGGTGTCTTCACCGGTGACTACTACATGGGCGACCTCGCCAACGCTGGAACGGACATCTCTCCGTTCTACGCCTTCGAAGACAAGATCGACCAGGCAATCAAGGATCGCCTGGCTGAGCTGAAGGCCGGCATCATCGACGGATCGATCGACCCACTGGCCTAATCGGTCAGTACTCATCGTGAAGTAACCGAAGGGGGGCCCTGGACACTGGTCTGGGGCCCCTCGTCGTTTCCCCGTATTCTTAGAGTCATCAACGATGGAGGATGGTCAGGCAATGAAGCTTGAACTGCGGGATATGACCAAAAAGTTTGGTCCGGTCGTGGCAAACGACAGCATCTCCTTGGTTGTTGAGCCCGGCCAAATTCATGCCCTCCTCGGAGAAAATGGCGCAGGCAAGTCCACCCTGATGAACCTCCTCTATGGGCTGTATAAGCCAGACTCGGGCCGCATCGTTTTGGATGGCGTCGAGGTGACGTTTTCCAATCCCGGTGATGCCATGGCCGCAGGAATTGGCATGGTCCACCAACACTTCATGTTGGTCCCCGTCTTTAGCGTTGCCGAAAACGTCGTGCTCGGTAACGAGCCCTCAACCCGAATGGGATCCCTTGACCTCGATAAGGCGCGCGAGCGGGTTCACGAGATTTCAGCCCGCTTTGGGTTTGATATTGACCCCGATGGCATCATCGAAGATTTGCCGGTGGGTATTCAACAGCGAGTGGAAATCATCAAGGCATTGGCGCGTGACGCCGAGGTTCTTATTCTTGACGAGCCCACTGCCGTCTTGACCCCGCAAGAGACTGATGAACTGATGGCGATTATGCGCCAGCTGGCCTCTGAGGGTAAGTCGATTGTGTTCATTACTCACAAGCTTCGCGAAGTGAAAGCTGTGGCGGATGTCGTGACCGTTATTCGCGGCGGCAAGGTTGTCGACTCGGTCTCCCCGACAACACCCATCAACGAGCTGGCGTCACTCATGGTCGGGCGCGAGGTCGATCTCACAGTCAACAAAAAAGTGGCGGCACCCGGGGCCGTGGTGTTGGCCATCGAGAACCTCGTGTCCGTTGACGAGCGCGGACGCCGAGTCATTGACGGTGTCAGCCTTGAGGTCCGAGCTGGCGAAGTCCTCTGTGTTGCGGGTGTGGAAGGCAATGGCCAAACTGCGCTTGCCGAAACAATCTTGGGGCTGCGTGTCGTGCATAGCGGCACGATCAGCCTGGCGGGTAAAGACATCACCCACGATCGGGTGAAGCAGGTTCTCGATGCTGGTGTTGGCTATATCCCAGAAGACCGCAAGAAAGACGGTCTCGTCGGGGATTTCACCATCGAAGAAAACCTGATGTTGAACGGATCCTTTGGAGCCCCCTGGGCCAAGGGACTCTCCATCGACTTCGCCTCGCGCGAGCGCGAGAGTGCGAAGCTGATTGAACAGTTCGACATTCGTACCCCCTCAGCCACGACCCTGGTCAAGAAGCTTTCTGGGGGAAATCAGCAGAAGGTGGTGGTTGCCCGCGAGTTGGCGCGAGAGCTGAGCTTGTTTGTGGCGGCTCAGCCCACGCGCGGTGTTGATGTTGGGTCTATTGAGTTCATCCACGAGCGCATTATTCAGACGAGAGATGCAGGCATCCCCGTTGTGATCTTCTCGACGGAATTGGACGAGGTCTATGCGCTGGCAGACCGCATTGCCGTGATGTATCGAGGCAAGCTCGTAGGGATCGTTCCACCCTCAACATCACGAGAAGCAATGGGGCAAATGATGGCGGGAATATCGCCGGCGGAGGTCGCAGCATGACCGTGATTAAAGAGATTCTCTCTACCTCCGCGACTAAAGCATTTCTGTCGATTGTGATGGGCTTTGCCGTTGGCGCCATCTTCATGATGGTGTCCGGCGAAGAAGTGTCCGAAGCGTTTGACTCGGGTGGCTTCTCCGAGGCTTTCCAGGCGGCACTGCGCACCGTGGCCGACGGGTATGGTGCGCTCTTCCGAGGCTCCATCTACAACACCAGGGCCGACGACCTAGCAACTGCCATTAGGCCGTTGACGGAAACATTCAGGCTCGCTGCTCCTTTGATTGCGGCGGGTCTTGGCATCTCATTGGGATTCCGCGTTGGCCTCTTCAACATTGGCGGGACCGGACAGATGCTCTTTGGCATCCTCTGGGCTACCTGGATCAGCACCCGGGTCGAAATGCCCCTCATTCTTCACCTGCTGGTCGCCCTGGTTGTCGCAATCCTCGGAGCCGCGCTCTGGGGCGCGCTGGTCGGCTTCTTGAAGGCCCAGACGGGCGCGCACGAAGTTATTTTGACCATCATGTTGAACTACGTGGCCATCAGTTTGTTCACGTGGTTCATCCGAGACCCCAACCTGCTTCAGCAAGCAGACGGGGGTGGGACGCCGAAATCTGACGCCCCGGCGTTGACCGCTCAGTTCCCGGCTCTCTTTCCTGGAACCTATGCGCTTCACGCCGGGTTCGTTCTTGCTCTACTGGCAGTTGTCACCTACTGGTGGCTGATGGAGCGATCCGCGATCGGCTTTAGGTTCCGTATGGTCGGCCATAATCCCCATGCCGCTCGCACCGCGGGAATCTCGGTGGAGCGCACCTATGTGTTGGCGATGGCCACCTCAGCAGCGTTCTTGGGCGTTGCCGGCGCCAATCAGGCACTCGGAACCCAGGTGGGATACACCGAAACGGTTCACTCGGGCATTGGCTTTGATGGCATCACCGTCGCACTTCTCGGAGGTGGCAATGCGATAGGTATCCTCTTCGCCGGCCTCCTCTTCGGAGCGTTCAAGGCTGGCGGCCCCCAGATGCAGGTCATTGGAGTTTCCCCCGAAGTGCTCGGCATCGTTCAGGGAGCGATTGTCCTCTTCATCGCGGCACCCCCTCTGGTTCGCGCCATCTTTAGATTGCCGGTTCTTGCTTCGACCCCGACGCTGGATCGCCTCCGAGGGCGTGTTGGACGAAAGGCGGTGGACTCATGAGCATCCAAACTTCCCCCGGGATGTTCTCCCTCGCAGAAGCAAAGGTGAGCTGGAAGGCTCCCTGGTTGATGGCAGTGTTTGCCGCCATCGTCTTTGTCGGATTTGGCCTGTTGGGTCGGCGCGAGCCTGTGGTCTATACCCTGACCTCGGATGAGGCATCGTTCCAATTGCCGGCCATTGAGGTCATGTCCCACATGGTGGGGCTGGTACTCGGTGTCTTCTTGCTGGCCATCACGGTGTTGGCGTTTGTGTGGGCGAAGCTGAATCGACCAGTTCCCCTGTGGTGGTCTTTGATCTTTGGTTTTATCAGCATTGTCGCGCTCTTGGGTTGGTTGGCAGCCGGAGACCGGGTGCCCTTCGCTTTCATCCTCGGCAACGCCATCGTCTTGGCTCTCCCGATCATTTTCGGCGGCATGGCTGGTGTCATGTCTGAGCGTGTGGGAGTGGTCAACATCGCCATCGAAGGTCAGCTTTTGACCGGTGCGTTTGTGGCAGCCGTGGTTGGCACACTGACGGGTAATCTTTATTTGGGGATGATCTCCGCCATGGTGGCCGCGGCCCTGATGTCCGTGGTGCTTGCGGTCTTCGCCATCCGCTATCTGGTCGACCAGATCATCGTGGGTGTGGTGTTGAACGTGCTGGTGATTGGCATCACCAACTTCTTGTATTCCCAGTGGCTGACAACCGATGCGGTGAACTCGAACTCACCCGGCACCTTCGAGATCGTGGCGATTCCGTTCCTCTCCGATATCCCGATTCTTGGCCCCGTGCTTTTCGAAAACCGAATTACGGTCTATCTCGCATTCCTTTTGGTTCCCCTGCTCTGGTTTGTGCTCTTCCGCACAAGCCTCGGTCTTCGTGCCCGCTCGGTCGGGGAATACCCGACCGCAGCCGACACAATGGGCATCAATGTCGCGGCTACGCGCTTCTGGTGGGTCACGATGGGTGGGGCGCTGGCGGGCCTCGGTGGAGCTGCATTGACGATTGGTAACGTCGGTGCTTTTGGTAAGGAAATGACGGGTGGTCAGGGCTTTATCGCCCTCGCTGTTGTGATTCTTGGCCGTTGGCACCCGTTCTATATGTCGGCAGCAGCCTTGCTCTTCGGCTTCTCGATCATTCTTCGGGTGTGGGCAAACCAGGTCAGCCCCGGTATTCCTACCGACTTCATCATCATGGTCCCCTACTTGGTCACCATCATTGCTGTTGTCGGCTTCGTCGGAAAGGTCCGTCCTCCGGCGGCTGTGGGTAAACCGTATGTCAAAGAGTGAAGCCGAGGGCGTGGATTGGGTGGCGCTCAAGAGTGCTGCGATTGATGCCATGCAGCGCGCCTACGCTCCCTACTCGAAGTTTCCCGTCGGTGCCGCCGCACTTGTTGATGACGGCCGTATTGTCTCGGGCTGCAACGTGGAGAACGCCTCGTATGGGGTGGGGCTCTGTGCTGAGTGCTCGTTGGTCTCTCACTTGGCGATGACCGGGGGTGGCAAGCTCGTTGCCTTCACCTGTGTTGATGGCAACGAGGACGTCCTGATGCCCTGTGGGCGTTGCCGCCAGTTGCTCTATGAACACTCGGCTCCCGGCATGGTGCTCGAGACCGTGAGCGGGATGAAAACCATTGACCAGGTGTTACCCGACGCATTCGGACCCCGGCAACTAGAGGAGTATCGTTCGTGAGCCATTACCTGATCCCAGGCACAGATATCGATATCCAGACGCTCCCGAAGATTTCTCTCCACGACCACCTTGACGGGGGCTTGCGCCCACAGACCATTCTGGAGCTTGCCCATAAAGACGGGCTTGTTCTGCCAGGCGACCCTGAGACGGGAAAGCCCATCGACAGCGCGGCACGGCTTGGTCAGTGGTTTGCTGATCAATCCGACTCGGGTTCTTTGGTTGAGTACTTGAAGACTTTCGACATCACGACTGGCGTCATGCACACCGCAGAAGGCTTGGAACGGGTTGCCCGCGAGTTTGTGGAAGATCTTGCCGATGACGGCGTGATTTATGGGGAAATCCGGTGGGCACCGGAACAACACCTGCAGAAGGGGCTGACCCTCGATGGCGCAGTGGAGGCCGTGCAGTCGGGCTTGGCCCAGGGGGTAAAGAACTGTGCCGATCGCGGCTACGAGATTCACGTGGGGCAGCTCGTCAGCGCGATGCGCCACCTGGATCGTGGGCTCGAGATCGCGCAGCTGGCGCTGCGCCACCGAGACAAGGGCGCGGTGGGTTTTGATATTGCAGGCCCCGAGGCTGGCTTCCCGGCGTCTCGCATGAAGGATGCCTTTGATTTACTCGCCAGGGAAATGTTCCCGGTCACCGTTCACGCCGGCGAGGCTGATGGTGCTGAGAGCATTCGCGGCGCACTTGTCGATGGGCACGCACTGCGTCTGGGCCATGGCGTTCGTATCGCTGAAGACATCAAGAACCTTGACGCTGACACAGCCGCCCAAGCGGGTCTTGGCCTGGTTGCTAGGTGGGTCCTCGATCGAGAGATTCCACTGGAAACCAGTCCGTCGTCGAATCTGCAAACCGGTGCTGTTGAAGCCTGGGGCACAGACATGGCTCACCACCCCTTAGACGCCCTCTATCAGCTCGGATTTGGGGTCACCATCAACACTGATAACCGACTGATGAGTGGAACAACGCTGACCAAAGAGCTTGGTTTGGTAGTTGAGGCCTTCAGCTATGACATCGAAGACTTGCTTGCTTTCCAGCTCAACGCTGCCCAGGCGAGTTTCACGCAGTGGGACACCAAGGAAGCCCTTGTTGACCGCCTGATTGAGGCTTATAGCATCTAGGGCAGGGAGTCCAGCAGCTGCCGAACGGCGGCCTCAAGAGCGGCGAGGGCCGCTTCCGCATCCCCACGGGTCTCACCCGCGGTGTCAAGGTAGACCTTGATTTTTGGTTCGGTGCCGCTCGGCCGGACAATCACCCGTGAGCCATCGCTCAGGGAGTAGCGGAGGATGTTGTCACTCGGGAAGCTCTCGACTCCCTCGAGGAAGTCATCGGCCGTGGATACCGAAGCGTCGCCAATATGAGTGGGCGGTGTCGCACGCAGGCGATCGGTAATCGGCCTGTCGGCTGTTGTGGTGTCACTCTTGATAGTGATTTGGCCTGAGGCATAGGCCCCCACGCTCTGTTCGATGACGGTGAGGTAGTCCCAGAGGGTCTTTCCTCTCCCTGCCATCTGATTCGCGAGATCCAGAATGGCCACGGCGGCCGAGATTCCATCCTTGTCTCGAACGACGCCTGGGTCGACGAGGTAGCCCAGGGCCTCTTCGAAACCGAAGAGGAGGTTAGGGACTCTGGATACAAACTTAAACCCGGTGAGGGTCTCCTGGTGGGTCAGGCCAAAGTGCTGAGCGATTTTTCCGAGCCACGGCGAGCTGACGATGGAGTTCGCGAGTGTGCCCTTCTGGCCAGTTTTCTGGGCTATCTCTGCCGCCCTCCAGCCCAAGATTGCTCCTACTTGGTTGCCAGTCAGTGAGGTGTAACCAGTAGGCGACGAGCTATCCGGTAGCGCAATCGCAAGTCGGTCAGCATCGGGATCGTGGGCAATGATCAGATCGGCACCCACGTCCCTTGCTCGAGCGAACGCAAGGTCCAGGGCACCTTTTTCTTCGGGGTTGGGGAACGCGACGGTCGGGAAAAGAGGGTCCGGGGTGAACTGCTCGTCGACCAGGATCGGAGCCTGGAGCCCTGCGGCGTCGAGTATCGCGAGGAACGTCTCGCCACCAACACCGTGCATCGGCGTGTAGACGACTTTCACTTCTGATTGTGGGGCTCGGCTAGCACCAACGGCGACTACGGTCTGGGCTAGGTAGTCCGGCACCAGGTTGTCAGGCGTTGCCATGACCGAGGCAGTCGATCGGGGGATTTGGTCAAAGCTCAACGCACCCGCGACTGTGGTGATCTCTGCTTCGATGCCTGAGTCCACCGGGGGAACAATCTGGGAGCCTTCATCGGCGCCACCGAAATAGACCTTGTAGCCGTTGTCTTGCGGGGGATTGTGGCTCGCTGTAATCATCACGCCGGCGTCACAATTCAGGTGCCTTACGGCGAAGCCGACAACGGGGGTGGGAACCTCGTGGGGTGTGAGGAGAACATCGATGCCATACCCCGAGATCACCTCAGCGGTGTCCTTGGCAAAGACCGCCGAGTTCTTTCTCGCGTCGTAGCCCACGACTACTCGAAGACGGCGCGTGGAGGGGCGGTGACGGCCTACCAGGAACGAGGCGAGGCCTGCGGTCGTTTGGGACACCACGACGCGATTCATTGCCGCTGGGCCTGTGCCAAGAGGGCCTCTGATTCCCGCTGTGCCAAAGGTGAGGCGGGCACCGAACGCATGGTGAAGGGCTGCTTGGGACTCTCCGCTACCGGCCTCTGCGCTGGCAATCAGTGCCGAGAGTTCCGCAGCGGTCTCGGGGTCCGGATCCTGAGCTAACCAATCGCGTGCACGCTCCAGGACAGTCTCGGTGGCACTAGTCACAGTGCGAGGACGATCTTGGCCAGAAGAGCGCTAATCACCGGCTCGGCGGCTTTACCCGAGTCGACAACTTCTTGGTGGCTTAGTGGGTGGGGAGAAATTCCTGCTGCAAGGTTGGTGATGAGAGAGAGACCCAACACCTCCATACCTGCTTCCCTGGCGGCGATGGCTTCCAAAGCGGTTGACATGCCGACGATGTGGCCGCCCATGGCCTTGGCCATCTGCACCTCCGCTGGAGTTTCGTAATGGGGGCCGCGGAACTGGACGTAAACACCCTCATCGAGGCTCGGATCGATGCTCCGGGCAACGCCTCGAAGCCTCGAGGAATATAAATCAGTGAGGTCAATGAAAGTCGCGCCCTCCAACGGCGAGGAGGCCGTCAGGTTGATGTGGTCAGAAATCAAGACCGGAGTTCCTGGTTCCCAGGATTCCTTGATGCCACCCGCTCCGTTGGTGAGAACCATCACCTTCGCACCAGAGGCTGCCGCCGTCCGGACCGAGTGCACCACTGCCCGCACGCCCTTGTCTTCATAAAGGTGCGTTCGAGCTCCTAGAACAAGTGCGTGGGAGCCATTCTCCAGTCGAATCGACCGGATTGTTCCGGTGTGACCCGGAATACCGGATGCGTGGAACCCAGGTACTTCGCTTGCGGGAATCTCGGCGACTGTTTCGCCCAGAAGATCGGCGGCTTTCGCCCAGCCACTGCCAAGAGTGAGAGCAACATCGTGGCTCTGGACGCCGGAGAGTTTTTGAATAACGGCGGCGGCATTCGCTGCCAGTGAGAAGGGACTATCGGGCGCTGAAGAGGGCTTGGCAGACATGAAATTAGACTACCCAGGATTTGGCTGGCTGGTTCCCCTCAAGGCTAGGAAACAACGGCGATGATGTGGCCGCCGGTAATCGAGTCACCGACATTCACTCCCACTGACTCCACGGTGCCATCCTTGGGCGCCATGATCGGCTGTTCCATCTTCATTGCCTCGAGAACGCAGACCAGGTCGCCCGCGACGACTGAATCTCCAGCCGATACCAAGACTTTCACCACGGTGGCCTGCATGGGGGAAGAAATCGTGCCCTCAGCGCTTCCAGCGCCGGCAAGCCTGGTGATCGCACGCTTGGGTGCTTTACCCAGGCTTGCATTTTGGCCAGCCGCGAAGATTCCCGCGGGAACACCAACCTTGAGGCGGCGTCCTTCGACCTCGACAACGACCGTGCGATAGAGCTCACCCTGGTCGAAACCATCTTCGATGGTGCCGTCCCACGGTTCAATCTCAGCGGCGAATTCAGTTTCAATCCATCGGGTGTGGATTGCAAAGTCCTCTGCCTTCGTTGCAATGAACGCCGGGTCTTCCAGAACAACCCGGTGGAAGGGAATCACTGTGGGGAGGCCCGTGATCTCGAATTCTTTGAGCGCGCGACGTGCCTTCTCGATCGCGTCTTTTCTGGTGGCACCGGTGACGATGAGCTTGGCAAGAAGGGAGTCAAAGGCACCGGTGATGACAT
>JBIIFP010000001.1:0-59572 GCA_044237205.1 Pontimonas sp.
CCTTCGAGGTCTTTGAAAAATCTGTAGGGTCCCATCGCTTCGCCTATGGGACGGGACTCCAGAAGGCTCATGTTCACGCCACGGGTCGCAAACTGCTCGAGCATCTCGAGCAGTCGGCCGGGGCCATTATCCGGCAATTCAGCAATGATGCTGGTTTTGTCAGCACCTGTGAGAGCGGGTGGGCTTCCACCCTTTTGAACAAGCACAAAACGAGTGTGAGCGTCGGGGTTGTCTCCAATGTTTTCCGCCACGACACTGACCTCGGCGTGAGAAGAAATTCCCGGCGGCGCGATTGCGGCATCGGCCAAACCATCATCGATGATGCTCTGGGCTGCGTGAACATTGGAATTGGCGGGCACGTGCGAGTGGGCGGGCAAGTTCTTTTCCAACCATCCACGGCACTGGGCATAGGCAACGGGGTGTGCTGCGATGGTCGTCACTGAGGACAAGGCAACACCGGGCTTTGTCGCCAAGACAAAGCGCACCGGGACCATGTATTCGCCGACAATACGAAGCTCCGGGGCTGCAGCAAGAGCATCTTGAGTCGCGCTCACGCCACCCTCAATGCTGTTCTCGATAGCAATCATCGCGAAGTGGCTGCGACCGGAAAGAACGTCATCAAGGGCTTCACCCACATTGTTGACGGCAACCCAAGTTGCCCCCTGGGCAGCGTCAACCTGACCTAGCGCCTCCCAAGTGTACGTACCTACCGGGCCCAGGTAGCTATAACGGGTCTCTGTCGTTGCCACCGCTCGAGTCTAGTTTGCCTGGCATGCCAAGGGGGAGAGGCAGTGGCAGACTGATGCTTACTGACTCCATGAAGGGCCTCCGATTATGACGCAGCATCACCGCTTCGACGACATCACCGTTGATGACTTAGTTGCGGCTGGAAGCATGAAGTGGACCAGGAACCCCGGGCAGTTGGCCGCCTTCGTCGCTGAGATGGACTTTGGCACAGCGCCGGCAGTCACCGCTGCGCTCGAGCTCGCTACCGCAAAGGCCCAGCATGGGTACCTGCCACCGGCGGCCTTGCGAGACATGGCTCGCGCAACGAGTAACTTCCTCGAAGCCCGTTTTGGCTGGAGCGTTCCACGCTCAAGGATTTACGCCACCGCTGATGTTTTGAGTGCTTACGACGTTGTCATGGAGCACTTTTCGAAGCCTGGCGCCCCGGTCATCCTTCCGACTCCCGCTTACATGCCCTTCCTTACACTGACCCGCTTGCGGGGCCGAGAGGTCATCCAGGTACCGATGATTGAAGGCGACAACGGTCGCCCCGAAATGGACCTGAAAGGCATCGGCGATGCCTTTGCCGCCGGGGCAAACCTCTTGATTCTCTGTAACCCCCACAATCCGCTCGGCCGGGTTTACACGGAGGAAGAATTGACCGCATTAGCCGAGGTAGTGGATGCTCACGGCGGTCGAGTCTTCTCGGACGACATTCATGCACCCTTGACCTTTGGCGACCATCACCACGTGCCGTACGCGTCAATTTCAGAGGTGACCGCCGGTCACACCGTGACCGCGGTCTCAGCGTCGAAGGCCTGGAACATTCCAGGGCTTAAGTGCGCTCAGTTGATCGTCTCGAATGACGCCGATTTCGAGGTGATGGGGAAGATAGCCTTCATCGTCAACCACGGAGCAGGGACCTCCGGTGTGCTCGCTAATGCCGCCGCGTATAGCAAAGGTGGGCCGTGGTTAGATGACGTCCTCTCCTACATCGACCGCAACCGCTCACTGATGAGCGAACTGCTGGCGAAGCACCTGCCCGAGGTTCGCTACCGCGAACCCGAGGGCACCTATATCGCCTGGCTGGACTGCAGAGGCCTACCCGATGTCACTGAGGGAGCATCGTGGGCTGAGTTCTTTGCCAAGAAAGCTAACGTCGGTGTAACCGACGGAGTCCTCTGTGGCGAAGCAGGCATAGGGCACGTTCGATTGATGCTCTCAACACCTAGTCACATCCTGGAGACCATCATCATCGCGATGGCCACTGCGGTCCGAGAAGCCCAGTAGACGCAGTTCTACACTGATGTCTATGAGGATCGAGCACCAGCCAGAATCACAGCGGTATGTGCTGATTGACGGCGAGGCCGTCATCGGAGAAGTCGACTACGTCAAAAACGGCACCGCCCTCTCACTGGTGCGTGCAGAGGTTCCCGTTGAACTGCGTGGTCAGGGACTCGGCATCCCCCTGGTGCGAGGCGCGCTCGAAGCAATCCGAGATGAAGGCGACCTGAGTGTTGTCCCTGTCTGCCCCTACATCGCCAAGTTCATGATGAAGAACAGAGAGTTTGATGGCCTGCGCTCTTAGCGCCTAGGAACAATAATCGGTCTCGGCGGCCGTCCGACCTGCTCGATATCAACGTCAACCCCGTACACGCGGCTGACGCGGTCTGCTCTAATCACCTCGGTGGCCGTTCCGACCGCCTCCAGTTCGCCATGGACCATCATGGCGACGCGGTCGGCGTAGCCGGCAGCGACCGAGAGATCGTGCACGACCACGACTACTCCCCTGCCGCGAGTCGCGAGTTCCTTCACTCTGTGCATCACGTCTTCTTGGTGTTTGAGGTCCAAGGCAGCCGTCGGCTCGTCCAGCAGCACCAGTGGGGTGCGCTGCGCGAGGACCCTGGCCAACGACACTCGAGCCTTTTCACCGCCAGAGAGTTGGGTGAAACGACGCGTCGCTAAGTGCGAAACGTCAGCAGCCTCGAGCGCGTCAGCAATTGCAGCGGCGTCCTCTGAATACAGCGGCGTCCTGACCCAAGGAGCTCTGCCCATTTCGACAATTTCCCACACAGTAAAGGGGAACGACACCGTGTTGGACTGCATCAACATGGAGCGCAGCCTCGCCGCGTCCTCCGGACGATAGCGCGAGGCTTCCTTGTCGCCAAGGACCACGCTGCCCCTCGTGGGCGCCAAATCCCCCGCCATCAAGGACAAAACCGTGGATTTGCCGGCGCCATTGGGGCCAACAAGTGCGAGGACTTCTCCAGGGTTAACCTCGAGGCTCACGTCCCGAATAATCGTGCGACCCTCGAGTTCAACGCTCACGCCGCGAAGTGCCACCAACGGTGTGGTCATGCCCACCCTCCGCTCCGCCGGCGCTGCTGGTAGAGGAGCGCAAAGAAGAAGGGTCCACCGACCAGTGCTGTCAGCATGCCAATGGGCAAGTCAGCCCCTGCGACCAGTGTTCTGGTCAACAGATCGGCAATGGCCAACAGGGCTCCGCCACCGACGGCACTGGCAACAAGAAGCCCGCGGTGCGCAGGGCCCAAAGCCATCCGAATAATGTGGGGCACCACCAACCCGACAAACGCGATGATGCCCGCAAAAGCCACCGCAACACCGGTCAACAACGCCACCAAAACAATGGCAATAATCCGCAACTGCTCGACATCAACACCTAAGTGGCGAGCATTGCGCTCGCCGAGCGACAGAAGGTCAAGACGGTGAGCCATCATCACCGCCACGATGGTGCCCAGCACCAGAACTGGCAACACGATGACTACTTCGGACCACACGGACCCAGCCAGCGATCCCAATTGCCAAAACACAATCTGTTCCCGGCTCGCGGTGTCCGCGAGAAACAGAACAAACGCCAGTCCCGCCTGCGCAAAGGCGTTAATGGCTATACCGGTCAGCAACAAGGTCACCACTTCGGTGCGCCCACCTGCGCGGGCGACGGCATAAACCAAGAGAGTCGCGAGTAGCCCGCCCAGGAATGCGAGCAAAGCGACCCCGCCACCACCCGCAGAAATTCCAAACACGATCGCAGTCGAAGCGCCAAGAGCAGCGCCTGCTGAGACGCCGACCACACCCGGCTCTGCCAACGGGTTTCCAAAGACCGCCTGCATGAGGGCGCCGGCGACAGCCAAAGCTGCGCCAACGGCAAGCGCCATCACAATCCGGGGGAAACGCACCACCTGAAGGGTTGCCTCAATGACAGGGTCCCCTGGGGCTAGAGGGGTGTTGATGCCAAGCCACCCCAGTATCGAACCGACCACATCAGAGGCCGTCACTGCTAACTGCCCGGTGATGGCGGACACAACGACAGCGCCGACCAGCACACCCGTCAGCGCAAGCGACAAAATCAGCCCTCGCAGGCTGAGTCGGCGGCGAATGGGTTCTGGAGGACTCACGGCACCCGATACAACCACTCGGGGGTACCAAACTTTTCCACCGCTAGAGCCTTAGCCCTGGCCATTTCATCCTCAGTGACGACCCCCGTGCGGAGGCCATAGAGAGCCTTGAAGGTGCCCACGAGATGGTCTTGGATGGCTTCTTTACTGAGCCCCGTGTGAGCTTTCAGCGGGTCAACCCGCTTGTTGGCACTGGCCACACCCTTGTCGCTGATTTTCTCTCGCCCAATCCGCAACACCTCGACCATACGGTCACCATCCATGTCATAGGCCATGGTCACGTGGTGCAGGACTGCCCCACTGCCGAGGCGCTTCTGAGCAGCGCCCCCAATCTTGCCCGAAGGGCTTGTGATGTCGTTCAACGGCTTATAACTGGCGTCAATATCGAGGCCCCGCAAAGACTGAATCACCCAGTCATCAAGGAATGCGTACGAGTCTTGAAAGCTCATCCCTGCGACCAGGTCGGTTGGGGCATACAGCGAGTAGGTAATGGCGGTGCCAAGTTCCATAAACATCGCGCCGCCGCCGCTCACCCGGCGGACAACCTCCATGTTGTATTTAGCGGCGTTATCCAGGTCAACTTCGTTCTTGAGCGATTGGAACGACCCGATGACCACTGCCGGTTTGGCCCATTCCCAAATACGAAGGGTGGGACCGCGATTACCAGCACCGACTTCTTCGGCAAGAACCTGATCGAGCGCCATCTGTTCCAGCGGTTCCAACGGAAACGGTGGAATGTATTCCCAGTCGTAATCAAGAAAGCTTCTAGCTCCGGTAATTGCGCGGCGAACAACAGTTCCTATGGCCTCCGGGCTAAAGCCCATCATCACTACGTCATCGGGTAGCGCGGCTCGTACCGCATCGCCGATAGCCTCAGCTGAGGAGCTGACCGAGAGCCCAACAATGGCCTGGTTGATTACCTCGAGCGCGTCATCAGGTTCGAGAAAAAAGTCTCCTGCTACCTGAACAGAGGTAATCCGCTGGGCGTCGACTTCTAGGTCGACGACGACAAGTTTTCCCCCGGGGACCTTGTATTCAGCGTGCACGTCTCCAGCCTAGGTGGTTGGTGCTTGGAGCCTGCTATCAAGCCAGGCGACCAGATCCTGGCGCACCTCGGCTGCGTTCGTTTCATTGAATACCTCGTGGCGCGCGCCCTCATAAACCACCAATTCGACGTCGCTGGCACCAACGGCCACATACGCATCAGCCAGCTTCTTGGCGCTTCGCTCACCGCCCATACTGTCATCCGACCCCACCATCAACAGAAGAGGGATGTCCTTATCCAGAGTTTTGGGCACGCCAATGAGCCTGGCTGCGTCAATGGGGCCGACGAGTTTCATGGTGTTGGCAACGAACGTGAGTGGGTCTTTCTGCCAGGCCTCGTGAACGCTCACATCACGGCTCAACCACTCGGCGCCGATAGTGCCCAAGTGCTTGTGTTTGGCGTTTAAGTCGCCTGAGTTTATGTATCCGGGGATTCTGTAGGCAGTTCCGGTCATGACCATGCCCGCGTAGCGATGAGCGTCACCCTTATTCAGAATAATCTGGGCAATTAGCGAGCCCCAACTGTGGCCGAGAAAAAACGTTGGAACTCCGGGTCTAGTCTCCGCGATGACGTCGGTAAAGTTCCGGACCGCCTGGATTTGCGCCCGCAGGCCTCCGGGGCCAGGCTGCCCAAGCTTGGCGTAGTTGCCCTCCCACTGTTCTAGACCCGTGGCACCGTGTCCACGAAGTTCGTCGGCCCAGACTTCATATCCGGCCTTCACGAGCGCATCAACGAGGGATTGGTACCGAAGCGCGTGTTCGCCCAGGCCATGGGCCAACTGAACGATGGCCTTCGCTTTTTTTGCCGGCGACCACACGTGGTAGTGAATGGTGACCCCGTAGGAGTCAATGAAAATGTCGTCAGTGCGCTTGGAGGCCATGGGTTTCATCGTAGGCCAGTGAGCAATGCCGGTCTACGCGAGAGGGCCCAAAAGATCTGATGCGACAGTGCGGTGAACAGCCTCGGTGTCACTCGGGTGATAAATCCCTGCAAGAACATCCCGCTGTAACCGGCTGAGTTCGTGTCCCGCGCGATAGCCGCTACCTCCGGCAACCCTCATCGCCTGATCCACCACTCTCCGTGCTGTCTCTACGCTGTTGTGCTTCACACCGGAGAGCAAGCGGAACCAGTGGGGATGTGGCGCCTTGGCCCCCTGTACCCAACTGGCGTAGGTCTGCAGCTGAGGCCCCAGGGCATCAAGTGCGATGGCTGCCTCGGCAATCTGCCATCGAATCGCAGGGTCCTCTGAGGCCACTGCCCCATCACCCATGCTGCTGGTCTTGCCCTGTGCGCTCTGAATCGCTAGCTCCAGCGCGCGGTCGGAAATACCCGCGTAGACAGAGGACACCAGAAGGAGAAAGTTCTGGAAAATGGCGACCGTGAACGGATCGTCATTGGGGCCCACCGGAATTTGCCTCGCAACCCGAGCGGACTCAACAACAACTCCCTCGAGCTGCGTGGTGTAGCTCTGGGTTGCTCGCATGCCGAGCGTGTCCCAGTCGGGGGTGTTCGACCAGCCCGGCTGGTCCCGCGTGATGAAGCCATGAACAATCTCATTGCCGTGGCGACCCAAGAGGCTCAGGCGAGTCCACGCTGGAGACAACGACACAAAAATCTTGGTGCCAAAGTAGGCTAATCCGCCCTCGACTGCCTCCACGCGGACAGTCGAATCCGTAAGGACGTCGTCGTTGCCCTTCTCACTCACGCCAAAGGCAAATAACTCCCCGGCGGCACCGTCATCGAGTACCCACTGCAGTTCCTTGTGGCCTGAGGCAACCATGTCCCTGGCAACGCCCATCCAGGTCAGGTGCATCCCAATTCCCAGAGCTGTTGCCGGCGCGTGTGCTGCCAGCACACGCTGGTCGGCGATCATCTGCGGCAATGATCGGGGAGCGAGATACCCCATCGCGCGAAGTTCCTCGAGATCCTCGTGGAAAAACTCGTTGTTCTGGTCGTAGGTTCCAGCCCGTGATCGAATGCGAGAGAGAACCCCCTCGGTCAACACCGAGGATTCACGAACGCTGGGTTGTGCGGGCACGACGCTAGGGTAGCGCGATGGTGCCCTCGGGCGCTGGGAATACCAGGGCCGGATGACGCAGAGCCAACGAGAAGTCCTGTCCCACCGCTGGCAGGAAAGGAGCTGCAATACGAGCGCGCACGCGCTCGCTGTGACCCACAAGGGAAAACTCGACAAGGGCATCATGGCCGGCGTAGGCAACCGTCTCAACCTTGGCCTTGATGCCCTGTTGTGAAGGAACCAGCCACTCGGGCCTCACCACCACACGAACCTGGTCGCCATCGCGGGGTTCACCGACTTGTGAGGTGGCAGCGACGTCGCCGAGGGCGCACAGCACATGGCCAGTGCACCCCAAGCGGTTTTCTGCTGGGCCACAAAAGTCTTTGGCGCCACAGAGCGAACAATTCAGAGCGTCATCGCGCCACACACCAGAGAGCTCGACGGTGTCGCCGACAAAGGACGCAACCCAGGGCGTTGCCGGCGATTCATAGATGTCCAGCGGTGTTCCCACCTGGACTATTCGCCCGCCATCCATCACAGCGACAAAATCAGCCAGATCGAGTGCTTCTTCACGATCGTGAGTGACCAAGATGGCAGTCGTCTCTTGATCACGAAGAATGCGCGCCACATCCCTGGCTAGTGAGTGGCGCAAGACACTATCCAGTGCGCCAAAGGGCTCATCAAGCAATAAGACGTCAGGTTGGGGAGCCAGGGCCCTGGCAAGCGCCACTCGCTGCGCTTGCCCTCCCGAAAGCTGTCCAGGTGACCGGTTCAGGAAACCCTCCAAACCCACCAGGCGAGCAAGCTCTTCCACCCGCTCATTGCGGCGACGGCCCTTGGGGAGAGCGAAACCAATGTTGTCGCCGACGCTCAGATGAGGAAACAGCGACGCGGCTTGAGGAACCCACCCCACTCCCCGCTGTTCAGGGGGAATCCTGTGGCTCTGACTGGAGAGCTCCCTAGAGCCCACAGTGATGGTTCCGCCGTCGATGGAGACCAAGCCGGCCAGCGTCATCAGCAAGCTGGTTTTGCCACAGCCCGAAGGCCCAAGGATTGCTACGAGCGAGCCCGAGGGGACCACCAGCGACACATCACGCAGCGCTGGGCGCGTGTTATAGGAGAGGCTGACGTTAGCCATCGTGACTGTGGTCACATCTCCTCCTTCGCGACTGATCCGACACCGGACAAAATCATCGCAGGTATTGCTGCGACCAAAACCAAGACAGCGGCATACGGCGCAGCCGCACCGAACTCGGCTGCCGCCGTCTTTGACCACAGCTCCGAAGCGAGGGTGTCAAAGCCCGTGGGCCGCAGGAGAAGCGTTGCAGGTAGTTCCTTCATCGTGGTGATGGCAACAAGCAGAGCACCAATTCCCAAGCCGGGGAGCGCCAAGGGGACAGTTACCCGATACCAGGCCTGGAATGGGCTTGCGCCGAGCGTTCGCGCAACGCTCACCAACTCGGGCGACACATTTTCAATGCTCGATCGGGCAGTTCCCAGCGCCTTCGGCATAAACAACACGGCATAGGCGAAGACGAGAACAACCAGCGTTTGATAGAGACCTGGCAGTACCTGGAGGCTAAAGAACACCAAGGACAATCCGACCACGATGCCGGGCAAGGCGTTCGAGAGATATCCCATGCTCTCCAGGGCCCCAACCCAGCGAGAGGAATACCGTGCGGCCAGGGCCGCAATCGGCAACGCCAGGAGCAATGCAAGCGCAGCCGCGCCGAGCGAGACTCCCACGGTATTGCCGGTTGCGGCGGCCAACCGGGCTAGATCCAGAGCTGCGAGGGTCTCAGCCTGCAGCAATCTCATCCCAAGGCCAACCAGGGGGACAAGAACGCCAATGACGATGGGGGTGGAGATGAGGGCGACCACAAGAAACCGAATTACCGGCCGGACCGGCTCCACAGCGAGGTGGGTCGCAACACTGCGTCGCACCTGCCCTCTGGCACTGCGCTCTGCACCAACGACAGCCAAGGCCATCACCACGAGCAACAGCGCAAGCACCGCCGCTTGGCTTCGGTCAAAGCTTGCCGCGTAGGCCTGTTGGATACCCCAGGTCAGTGTTTGGAATCGGAGCATGGCAACAAGCCCGAAGTCGCTCAGCGTATAGAGAAACACGAGCAGCGCACCCGCAATCGCAGCCGGCCTGACCTGAGGCCAGGTGACACTCCAGAAAGCGGAGATGGGACCCCGACCCAGAGTGCGAGCGACCGCTTCACCATCTGCTGAGGTCCCCCGCAGTGCCGCTGCAACGGGCAGGATCACATAGGGCATGGTCACCGCTGTCAACAGGATGAAACTGGGGAGGAATCCGTTGAGACCTGGCACGAGCACCAGCCATCCGTAGGAGGCCAGATAAGAGGGCACTGCAAGCGGAAGGGCGGAGAGCAACAGCCACGTCCGGGTTGCGCCAATCCGTAGCCGGGAAATTAACGCCGCAATGACGGTTCCAAAAAACAGCGAACTTGCGGTGACGGCGACGCCCAAGGCAATCGTGTTAACTGCCAGCGGGCCCACACGGGGGCCAGTCAGAATACCCACCAACGCCTCGCCCGTTATCCCCGATCCTCTAACCGCCAGATAGATCAGGGGAATGGACACCGCGGCAATTGCCCCCACCGAGGCAACAATGAGCCACCAGGGCGGTCTGGACCCGACTCGCGCGTTGGCACCAACGCCAGAGGTGGTGGCGCCTTGTGGCACCGACACCTCTGCCGCAGCACTGTGGGACACAGTTGCCCTTTCGGGAAATGGACTAGAGAATCAGGCCGTACTTCTGCAACAGCGACTGGGTCTCAGCCAACGTACGCAAGTCTGAAAGGTCCAGGTTAGCCACTCGGAGGTCGGCAAGTGCTGGAACGCCCTCAGGTTCAGGGATTCCAGGCACCAGGGGGTACTCGAAGGTTTCATCAACGAAGTACTGCTGGGCAAGGTCCGAGACGAAGAACTCGACGAGGCGGAACGCATCGGCGTCGCCCTCCTGAGACACCACAACACCAGCACCCGTCACGTTGACAATCGAGGCAGGGTCACCCGCAGGGGTGAAGTGCAGCTGAGCACGCATGTTCTCAACACCACGTTCGGCGGCCAAGCGGTGCCAGTAGTAGTGGTTAATCAGACCCAGCGGAACGATGCCGTCGTTGACGGCTTCGAGGATTGCCGCGTTCTTTTCATAGATCTGAGGGTCATTGATGACCAAGCCAGACACCCACTGGTCGGCAGCACTGTGGCCGAGAAGAACCCGGTAAGCCGTAACGAAGGACTGGAAGCTCGCATTACCCGGCGCAATGGCGACCTTGCCCGACCACTGAGGGCCGACAATCTCATCAACGCTCTGGGGCAGGTCTTCCGGGGCAACCGTTTCACTGTCATAGACGATGACGCGGGCGCGACCGGTAACGCCGACCCAGGATGAGTCTGTGGATGAATAGCTCGCATCCACCCGATCGGTGATCTCGGAGGGAAGCGCCACAAATAGTCCCGCGTCACTCAGGGCACCCAGTGCGCCTGCGTCTTGAGACAGGAACACGCCTGCTGGGCTCTGATCACCCTCCTCAAGGAGTTGTGCTGCTAGCTCGGAGGTTCCCGCGTAGCGGATATCGACTGTGATGCCGGTTTCTTCGGTGAAAATGTCGATCAAAGGCTGGATCAGGGTCTCTTCTCGGCCCGAATACAAGATGACGTAGTCATCAGCAACGAGTTCCACCGCAGTATCTGTCGTTTCCGCGGCTTGCGGTTCGCTCTCAGCAGCGGGGGCACAGGCTGAGAGGCCCAGAGACAGGGAAGCGACTGCGACAAATGCCAACGTACGCACGACAACAGGCATATTTCTCCTTTGCGAGACGAGGGCACGTGTCCATTCAGCGCACCAGAAGGGTGATAAAGGTTAGGTTAACCTAACTTAACTTCTTTGACAAGCATCTGCCGCTATTTTTCTTTAGCCAACCCGGAGAGCACCGCCGCCAACTGGTCAATGCCCCAGTCGAGATCCTTCTTCGACACGACAATGGGGGGCGCCAGACGAATCGTTGATCCGTGCGTGTCCTTCGCTAGGACGCCTCTAGCCATCAACGCTTCGCACACCTCGCGGCCGGTGGCAAGGGCTGGATCGATATCGATTCCCGCCCACAGGCCAACACCTCGAACATCGAGGACGCCATGACCAATCAGCTCACGGAGCCTGCGGTGAAGATGAACGCCGAGCGCCTTCGAGCGCTTCTGCATGGTCCCGTTCGCAAGCAACCGGACCACCGCGAGCCCCACCGCAGCGGCCAGAGGATTCCCGCCGAAGGTCGAGCCGTGTTGGCCGGGGGCAAGGACTCCCATCACCGAGGTCTTGCCCACCACAGCGCTCACCGGGACAATGCCGCCGCCCAGTGCCTTTCCCAGGATCACCACGTCCGGAACAACACCTTCGTTCTGACACTGCAGTGTCGCACCGGTCCGACCAAGCCCCGATTGGATCTCGTCAAGAATCATCAGAACGTTTCGGTCTTTGGTCAACTGGCGAACGCGCGCGAGATAACCCGCTGGCGGCACAATGATGCCTGCCTCGCCTTGAATGGGCTCGAGCAAGACGGCAACGACGGAATCATCCATCGCATTCTTTAGGGCCTCGGCGTCGCCGTAGGGAACAGAGACAAAGCCGGGGGTGAAAGGGCCAAAGTCTTTCCTCGAAGATTCATCCGAGGAAAAGCTCACGATAGAGATCGTGCGCCCATGGAAGTTGTTGTCCGCCACGATAATGGTCGCCTTGTTCGAAGGAACACCCCGCACCCGATAACCCCAGGCCCTGGCGACCTTGATGGCGCTCTCGACAGCTTCGGCACCGCTGTTCATGGGCAGCACCATCTCCATACCCACCAATTCGGCAAGCTCCTTGGCGAACGTCCCGAGGAGATTGTGGTGGAAGGCTCGAGAAGTGAGCGTTACCGACCGTAGCTGAGCTCTTGCTGCTCGAGTCAGCGCCGGGTGGCCGTGACCGAAATTGACCGCCGAGTACGCGGCTAGGCAGTCCAGATACTTCTTACCTTCGACATCTTTAACCCACGCGCCGCTGGCGCTTTTTGCCACAACCGGGAGTGGGTGATAGTTGTGGGTAAGAAACGAGTCCTCAAGCGCTAGCGCTTGGCGCGTGGCCCTCCCCGTCATGATCTCAACTCTAGGGTGCAGCACTTAACGCCGCCCCCGCCGAGAAGCAGCTCCGAGAGATCGACCCCAATTGGGTTATAGCCGCGATCGGCAAGGTCGGCGGCGAAGGTGGTGGCGCGCTGGGCAATCACCACGTTGTGGCCATCGCTGAAGCTGTTAAGCCCCAACACCGCCGCGTCCTCTTCGGTGGCAATGATGGCATCGGGGTAGCGCTCGCGAAGAATCCCCAGCGAGCGCTCGTCGAAGGCGCTCGGCAAATAGGCAATCGTGGTCGAATCGACCACGGCCAAGGCTGTGTCGAGGTGGTAGTAGCTGGGATTAATCAGCTGCAGGGACACCACATCCCGGCCATAGATATCGGCTATCTCTTGGTGGCTTCCGGTGTCACTGCGAAAACCGGACGCTGCCAGAATCGTGTCGCCGACGAGGAGGAAGTCGCCCTCGCCCTCGTTAACCTCGACTGGCTCGACAACCTCAAAGCCCTGCGACCTAAACCACTCCATATAGGCGGGGCCCTCCGGGCCTCGCTCTTGGTGGTGGAACTTTGCACCGTAGGCGATTCCATCCAAGACGAAGCCGCCATTGGCCGCATAGACCATGTCGGGTAGCTCGGCCAAGGGGTCAATGATGTCAACCTGAAATCCCAGGTTTTGATACGTGTCATAGAGCACGGTCCACTGCGACAGCGCGAGATTCGTGTCTGTCGGATTCTCCGGATACATCCACGGATTAATCCGATAGCTCACGGTGAAGTGTTCGGGGCGGCACATCAGCACGCGGGGTGGGGTCGATGGTGCGTCGGCAAGATTGGCGTCATCCCGGGTGCTGGTTGTTGTCATGCCCCTAGTCTCACACGCAACCTTCGCGCTTTTTCGGAATTCAAACGCAGGTATCGTGCGTTTTGGGGGGTCTTGTCGCAACAAATCCACCTAAACTCATCGCATGGACGCAATAGACCACAAAATAATCGGCGAGCTGCGACACAATGCTCGCGCGAACTACGGCGACATCGGTGGAATCGTGGGGCTCTCGGCCTCGGCGGTGAAGAGACGAGTGGACAAGCTTGTCGCCGATGGAACCATCCGCGGCTTCACCGTTCACGTCGACCCTGCCGTCGACGGGCTCGCGGTGGAGGCGTATGTCGAGCTGTTCTGCAGAGGCACGGTCTCCCCCACCGATCTACAACGCATCCTCTCCACCGTCCCCGAGGTCATTGACGCGGGAACGGTGAGCGGGGATGCCGACGCCATTGTTCACATGAGGGCCAAGGACATCGGGGCTCTCGAGGAAGCGCTGGAGCGTGTCCGCATTGCTCCGAACGTGAACCACACAAAGAGCTCCATCGTGCTCTCGCGTCTCATTCACCGCCCCAGGGACTAGACGCGGAGCTCCAGAAAGCGCGGGTCGGGCGCTCCAAAGCGCTGTGCTGTGATGGACACGGCCTGTTCCTTCACAAACGGCAGCATCTCAACACGTCCCGACTCGGTCACGTCATCCGCATAGATGGCCACCTCAGGTGCCCCATCAAAGGCCACAGCGAGAGCATCTGCCCGGCCGCCGAGGAGTCGGATTCTTGCGGGCGGTGAAGCCGCAGTCCGCACGACGAATCCGCGCTCGCTTTCGACCACATAGCCGCCGAGGCGACCAGACCCCTCTGGGCTCTGGCGCATGAGGGCGACCAGTTCCTCGGGAAGCGACTCGGACGTGGAGATGTTGATGGTTGACCCTGCGCGAATACCGGCTGCGAATACGCGAAGGATCTCCGCCGCGGGGACCAAACCAGAAGCCCTAATTGTTACCGCGCTCGGGTGATAACGGAAGACATTGCGCTCCACGCCAAGCCCAGCAGGATCGTGCGAGACACCGTAGACGCTCTCCCACACCCGGCGATCATCGCCGAGGCTGCGCGTGAGGAATGCAGACTCATCAGTGTCTGGCTGACTGGCGGCGGCGATGAGGCGCGCGAAGTAGTCCCCAGGAACGGGCAATTCTTGGTCTGAGTCAATCTCACGCCGCTGCCATTGGCCTAGCGCAAAGAGGTAATTAGGCCCACCGGCTTTAGCGCCAGGGCCGACGCTCGATTTCTTCCACCCGCCAAAGGGTTGGCGCGCCACGATAGCTCCGGTGATACTCCGGTTGATGTAGCAGTTGCCGGCCTCGACCCGCTCCAACCAGAACGCAACCTCATCGGTGTCCAGGGAGTGAATGCCTGCAGTCAGACCGTACTCCACGGCGTTCTGAAGGCGTACCGCTTCAGCGAGTGTGCGCGCCGTCATGATGCCGAGAACCGGGCCAAAGTACTCGGTTTGGTGGAAAGCGCTTCCGGGTCTCACATGATCGCGGATCCCTGGCGACCAGAGGCGCCCTTCTGCATCAAGCGACCGAGGTTCCAAAATCCACTCTTCGCCCTTGCCAAGCTCCCCCAGACCCTCGCTGAGCTTGGGGCCTGGCGCCTCGATGACCGGGCCCATAACCGACTCGGGGTTATCCGGGTAGCCCACGCGCAGGGTACTGGCCGCATCCACAAGTTGTCGACGGAAGCGCTCCGAGGTTCCTACGGAGCCGACCAGGATGACCAAGCTTGCTGCCGAGCACTTCTGTCCCGAGTGGCCAAAAGCACTCTTCACGATGTCGGCCACAGCCAAGTCGAAATCGGCGCTGGGCGTGACAATGATGGCATTCTTGCCACTGGTCTCAGCAAGCAGGGACAAGCTCGCTCGGAACGACCGGAACAGGCGAGCAGTCTCAAAACCACCCGTCAGAATCAGTCGATCAACACCCGGGTGGGCTATCAGCATGCGGCCCACTTGGCCTTCTTGAACGTCGACCAGTTGAAGGACATCCCTCGGCACACCGGCAGCCCACAGGGCCTCAACCAACACAGCACCGCAGCGCCTGGCCTGAGGGGCAGGCTTGATGGCAACAGCACTGCCAGCAGCCAGAGCTGCCAGCACAGACCCCGCAGGAATCGCCACGGGGAAGTTCCACGGCGGCGTCACAAGCGTGAAGCGCGCAGGCTGAAAGCGTGCGCCCTGAATAGTCTCAAGCTCGAGCGCTTGGTGGGCGTAGTAGCGGGCGAAGTCAATCGCCTCGCTGACCTCGGGGTCGCCCTCTGCCAAGGTCTTTCCCGCCTCCTGGGACATCACCGCTAGTAACTGACGACGTCTGTTGCCAAGCTCGTCGGCAACGCGAAGAAGGATTGCCGCCCGCGCCGCGGCGGATTGCTGAGACCATTTTGCGCCCGCTGCCCGACCCTTCGCAATCACGTTCTCGATCGCAATGCCTCCGGCAATCGGGCCCGAGGACTCAGGTAGTGCGGCTTTCTTCAGTGCTTCAACACCGAGGGCTTTACCGGGGGCCGATCCGGCAAGCGCACGAACACTCTCAATCCATTCTCGGTTCTCCGCCAAAGACGGGTCAGTGTCTGCCTCGTTCTCAAAAGTGGCGTGGGTCGATGCTGTGGGCTTTAACCGGTTCTGATTCCGATTCGGGGCCGGGGGCGTCTGGCTCAGCGCCACAAGGGAGCCGCGAAAGCGACGCTCTTCTCTGGCGAAGTAATCATCGCTCTGATGGAGATCAAACACAGCCGACATGAAGTTCTCTGGACTCGCGTTCTCATCCAAACGCCGCACGAGATACCCCACGGCTGCATCAAATTCGCTCGGGTGTACAACAGGCGTATAGACAATGAGCCGACCCACGGTCTCGCGCACCGCGTCGGCTTGGTCCGGAGCCATGCCAATCAACATTTCGTAGTCAACGGCGCTACCAACGCCACGGTGTTCAGCCAACCGGTTGGCGAAAGCCAGATCAAAAAGGTTGTGGCCAGCTACCCCGATGCGCAAGGACTTGGTCCTAGCCGGCGTCAGGGCCCATTCGAGCACTCGCTTGTAGTGGGTGTCCGTGGCCTGCTTGGAGGGCAGAACAGCGAGTGGCCAATCATGAAGCTCGGCGTCCACCTGTTCCATCTGAAGGTTCGCGCCCTTCACGACTCGCACCTTCAGGGGTGCGCCGC
This sequence comes from Pontimonas sp., assembly GCA_044237205.1. GTDB lineage: Bacteria > Actinomycetota > Actinomycetes > Actinomycetales > Microbacteriaceae > Pontimonas. Next base: position 16,380 of record JBIIFP010000001.1, read on the forward strand.
CAGCCTGCACCCTGGCTGTGGCAAAGGCGCTGATCTTCTTCATCGCGTCAAGCGCCTCTGGCAAATAGGCCTGAAGGACGATTCCGCCGCTGTAGGACTTGAGGCTCTTGTGCGAGAGAACGCTCTGGAAGACATCGATCGTCATATCGAGGTCTTTGAATTCCTCCATATCGAGATTGATGAAGGTTGGCGGGTTGGTCGCTGCGGCCTGCTGATAGAGCGGCAAGAGACGCTTGACGACTCGGCTGACCGTCTGGTCGTACGCCCACATGGACAACTGGCTCGAGACTGCCGACACCTTGACAGATACGTAGTCCACATCATTTCTGGCGATGAGTGCGCTCACACCAGCGAGACGCCTATCCGCCTCGCGGTCCCCCAACACCGCTTCACCCAGAAGATTGATGTTGAGCTGATCGCCCTTCTTCTTCAGGCGCTTGAGCGACCGCGGCAGCTTCCTCGCACTGGCATCAATGATCAGGTGGCCAATGAGGACCTTCAGGGCGGAGCGGGCGATCGGCAGCACAATGCCCGGGAAAATCGGGGCAAAGAATCCACCTACACGAATCAGGAACGTGAGAACAGGAGACAGGAATTCAGGAATGTCCCGGGAAAGTTCCCGAAAGTTCCTGGCCGCAACCCCGAGATCTTCTGGCCGTGCGACCCGATCCACAAACCCCAAGGCAAATTCGGGACCCTTCGGGTCCTTGAGCACTCCCGCGAGTCGCTGGGAGCTCGGATGAGGCTTGCGGTGCAATGTTGCAGCCCGAGTGAGCCAGGTTCGAACGAGGGCGACAGACTCATCGGCGAGCGATTGTGCAAACGCGGTTCCAGAGGTGCGCGAACCGCGGGAAGCATCGTTGCTAGGGCCAGTTGGCATAGTGAGATGCTAGGTGGTGAGCCGCTTTTTTGCACGTTAGTTGGGCGGCTCGCGAGCCCCACGGGGCTTGGCGCCCCCTCTACACTGGGGCCATGAACGAGGTTGTTCCGAAAAACTGCGATGTCCTCATTGTGGGTGGCGGCCACAACGGCTTGACTGCAGCCGCCTACCTCGCGCAAGCGGGGCTGAACGTCGTCGTGCTCGAGCGTCTTGAGGAGTGGGGAGGTGCCGCTGTTTCGGCGGAGTCGTTCCCCGGAGTAGACGCGAGGCTCTCCCGCTATTCCTACCTCGTGAGCCTGCTTCCCCAGAAAATCATTGATGACCTGGGGCTCGAGATCACCCTGGCCAAGCGGCGCTACTCTTCCTTTACCCCGGTTCCAGGGACCTCGCACGGTCTCCTGATTGATAACCACGACGCCGATGCCACGGCAGCGTCCTTTGCTGCACTGGGGGCCTCGGACGACTCCGAGGCGTGGACTGACTTCTATGCCAGGACCCAGGTACTAGCAGGGGCAATGTTCCCCGGAGTGACCGACCCCTTGATTACTCGGTCCGAGGCCAAAGCCCTGCTTGCCACCCGCGAGGGCGGAAGCGAAATCTGGAACGACTTCATCGAGCGCCCCGTAGGAGAAGTGATCGAATCCACTTTCACCAACGATGTGGTGCGCGGAGTGGTGTTGACCGACGGCTTAATCGGAACATTTGCCCCCAACCACGATGACAACCTCGATGCCAACAAGTGCTTCCTCTATCACGTGATTGGCGGGGGAACAGGCGACTGGGATGTCCCCGTAGGTGGCATGGGCGCCGTCTCCGGCGCCATCCTCCATGCCGCCCGCGCCGCCGGCGCGAGCCTGATGGGCGGCGCCGACGTGACGAGCGTGAGCGATGACCACGCCGTGACCTTCTTTCGTGATGGAGCCGAACACACCATCCAGGCTCGTTATGTGCTGGTCAACGCCTCGCCGGAAGAGCTTCAGCGCCTGAGGGGACACAGCATCAGCGATCGCGCGGAGGGCGCTCAGGTCAAAGTGAACATGGTGCTCACCAGGCTTCCCCAGCTAGCGGATCCAACAATCACACCCGCAGCAGCGTTTGGCGGAACGTTCCACATCAACGAAACATGGTCACAGCTCGCGAGGGCCCACAACGATGCAACTGAGCTGAGTATTCCGAACCCCTTGCCCTGCGAAATCTATTGCCACTCGCTGACCGATTCGAGCATCCTCAGCCCCGAGCTTGCTGAGCAGGGCGTTCACACATTGACCGTGTTCGGGCTTCACGTCCCTCACCGGCTCACCACCGCCTATGAACCAGACGTCCTCCGAGGGACTCTCCAGCAAGCGGTGATCGACTCGCTCAACTCGGTTCTCGCCGAGCCCATTGAGGACCTGCTGCTCCGCGATGCGAATGGCAAGCCGTGCATTGAAACCAAGACAACAGGCGATCTCGAGCACGCTCTGCGGCTGCCCGGCGGAAACATCTTCCACGGACCACTGGCATGGCCCTTCGTGGAAGACGATGAAGACCTGGGTACCCCGGCCAAACGCTGGGGGGTTGCCACAGATGATGCCGGCATCCTGCTCTGTGGTTCAGGTGCCAGACGAGGAGGCGCCGTCAGCGGCATTGCGGGTCACAATGCCGCTATGGCGGTCCTCGAAATGGAGAACTCCTAGCTGAAGAAGTCTGGTCCCATGGGGCCAAAACCATCCATGTCGCCAAACTCACCAAGAGTCGAGACGAGAAGGACAATCCAGCCGATGAACACCAGTGTGCCTATAACAATGAGTGTTGCGCTCACGGCGACGGCAACCTTCGCAGGGACGTTAGACACGCCTGCACGGTTTGACCACACCCACGCCACGATACCCATGATGAGCGCCGGCACCTGAACGAAGAAAGACAAAACGAGAGCGACGAGGCCGAGGGTCTGACCCGGGTATTCGGGCTTACCGCTGAGTGCGGACTCGGTGACCACTGCCTGGTGATTTTCGGCGACGACGGGTTTTTGAGGTGTAGCCATGATGTTCTCCTACTGGCGGTCGTTATCGACTTACCGCCGTCTCTCACCCTAGACACCAGAGCTGGGCGAGAGATGAGTGTCGGGGGTCTCCAGGCCCCGGGAAAAACGACACAATAGCTACTATGAGAATCGGAATTCTAACTAGCGGTGGCGACGCCCCCGGCCTCAACGCTGTGATTCGTGGTGCAGTCCTCAAGGGAACACGCGTCCACGGGCACGAATTTGTCGGATTCCGGGGTGGTTATAAGGGCTTGTGTGATTCAGACGCGATGCCCCTCGCCCGGAACGAGGTGAAAGGTATCGGCAACACCGGTGGAACCATTCTCGGAACCTCCCGGACCAACCCTTTTGAGCACGGCGGCGCACCGCGGGTGCGCGAAGTGCTCGACGAGCATCGCCTCGATGCTCTCATCACGGTGGGCGGCGAAGGCAGCCTCGCTGCCGCCAAAGAACTCTCAGACCTGGGGCTGCCGGTCGTCGGCGTCCCCAAGACTGTCGATAACGACCTAAACGGCACCGACTTTACCTTTGGTTTTGACACTGCAGTGAGCATTGCCACTGAGGCCATGGATCGCCTCCGCACCACGGGAGACTCGCACTCCAGGTGCATGGTGGCCGAAGTTATGGGCCGCCATGTGGGCTGGATTGCCCTGCACTCCGGTATGGCCGCAGGAGCCCACGCCATCTTGATTCCTGAGCGCAAAACCAGCATGGATGAGCTCCTCCACTGGGTGCGCTCAGCACATGACCGCGGTCGTGCGCCGCTGGTCGTCGTTGCTGAGGGTTTTGTTCTCGACACCATGGACGATGCCCACTCTGAGCGCGGACTCGATGCCTTTGGTCGCCCTCGTCTCGGCGGAATCGGCGAGAAGCTCGCCCCGCTGATCGAAGAAGCCACCGGGATTGAGACCCGGGCAACCACCTTGGGGCACATTCAGCGCGGTGGAACGCCGAGTGCCTTCGACCGAGTGCTCGCTACCCGCTTTGGGATGAATGTTGTCGACTTGGTCAACGCTCACCAGTGGGGCCACATGGTGGCGTTGCGCGGTACCGACATTCACACGGTCAACTTCTCCGAAGCGCTCGGCGCATTGAAGACGGTGCCCGCTGAGCGCTATGAGGCCGCGGCGATGCTCTTTGGCTAATCACGCCAGCGCGTGGTGGATCGCCGATGACGGATCCGGCGGTCGAACCACTCACTTCAGAAACGACATGGCACCCCAAGAGCTGGGTAAGGGCATCCGTGTTCGCGTGGAATTCTCCGCACTGAATTACAAGGACGCCCTGGCCCTGACGGGTTCGCCGGGAGTGGTTCGCACCACCCCGCTCATTCCCGGAATCGACGCCGCCGGGGTTGTGGAGGACAGTTCAGATCCACGTTTTCCTGAGGGAACCCGTGTTGTAGTGACAGGTTTTGGCTACGGGGAGGACCGCCATGGCGGCCTCGCAACAACCATGGTTGTTGCTCCCGAACACCTCATGGTGATTCCGGAACAGATGACCACCCACCAGGCGGCGGCTTTCGGAACCGCTGGATTCACCGCGCTGTTGGCTGTTCACGCCATGACTAACCACGGCCTAACACCAACGACACAGAAACTCCCTATCGCGGTCACCGGTGCAGCCGGTGCGGTGGGGTCATTCGCCACTTTTTTTCTCGCACGCCAGGGTTTTTCGGTCGCGACAATCACCGGCCGCACTGATGAAGCTCCCTATCTGAAGGCTCTTGGCGCGAGCGAGGTGATCTCACGACAGGACGTGCTCGGCTTCCCCAATCGCCCATTGCTGCCAGAGAAATTCGATGGGGCTGTTGACCAGGCGGGCGGGGAACTCCTCGCCAAAGTGCTGGCCAGCACGGCCGCGCGCGGCGTGGTTGTCGCCAACGGTTTAGCGGGAGGCATGGCACTGTCCACCACTGTGGCGCCCTTTATTTTGCGCGGTGTCACTCTGGTTGGAGTGAACTCCGTCTATCAGGAGATGTCAGTCCGAGAAGCTCTCTGGCACGAGTGTGCCGAGGACTCATCCACCCTGCCCTGGGGTCAGATCAGCCAGTCCATTTCATTAGACGACGCTAAAGACGCAGCCGAGCGAGTCCTGGCCGGCCTCACCCGCGGCCGGATTGTTGTGGAGATGCCTGCTTAGTCGTCGTCCAGGAGCGCCCACAACACGGCCGCAACAGCGCCGAGAAGAGCGATTCCGCCACCGATGAGCCAGCGCGTGGGGTTTCGATTGTAAGACTCTGAAATCCAGGTGGTGGCCTGTTTGGTCAGCTCCTGGGGGCTCAGGCGGTGTTCGATCTCATCCAGCGTGTTCTCCAACTCGCTTCGCGTTTGATCCACGAAGTTCTGAACGTCCTTCTTCGACATCTACTTGTGTCCTCTAATAACTCGAATGTCCCGGCGAATACTCTCGATAGTCTCGTTGGGCGCGGGGCTCGACGTCGACGCCATAGCTGCGGCGCCCGCTCCGGCGAACACAATCGCCACCAAGAGAACCCCGCCGCCGGCAATAAGCGCAGCTGCCCACAGCGGCACCACTAACGACAGCGCAAACACGGCAGCAAAGATGAACAACAACAAAGCCAAAAGAATCAGTGTCAGGCTCATGACGAAAAGCCCCAGCCCGATACCAATCGACTTGAGCTTAGATACCAGCTCAGCCTTCAACAGCTCGAGCTCAGCTCTCATCAGCTGAGCGATGAGATGGGGAACGTCAGTAACGAGCGAAAGGAAAGATTTCTTCTCTCTCGCTTGCTCTGGACGCTCCATTGCGGACATCACTTACTCTGGTCCGCCTGCTTCGTTCCGCGCGCTTGACGAATCGTGGAGGAAACTTTCTTTGCCGCCAGTGTTGCCTTCTCGGCAACGTCGGGGGCTTTGGCCTTCACGAACTCTTCGACCGTTGAAAACTGCTCTTGGACCCTGGGATCGTTCCACACTTTCATGGCGCCAGCCCGAATCTGCTCATAACGCTCGCGGCCCGCTCGGGTCCCCAAAACGTAGCCCAGTGCCACTCCAAAAACGAAGAGAATCTTGCCCCTCATTGCCGCCTCCGACTTGTATTCCAATTTTGGCATGTATCGCTAATTGCCCCAGCCTAACGCTGAAAACTAATTTTTACCAGATGGCCACCCGATGCTCCGGGGCCAACCATAATTCGTGGTCTGACGTAACGTCAAACGCCTCGTAGTAGACATCCAAATTACGCGCAATCTGGTTGCAGCGGAACTCAGGTGGAGAGTGCGGGTCGATCTGCAGCAACCGCAACGCCTCCTCATCACGGGCCGCGAGCTTCCACGACTGCGCCCAAGACAAGAAGAAGCGCTGTGCTGCGGTGAGGTCGTCGATCAGAGGGGGTTCGGCTCCCTCCAAGGACATCAGGTAGGCCTTCCAGGCGATCGCGAGACCGCCAAGGTCGCCGATGTTTTCACCAATCGTGAGCTCACCGTTGACGAGGTGCCCAGGGAGGTCCCTTGGGGCAAGTTCTGAGAACTGCGTAATCAGTGAGCCAGTCCGTTCCTCGAACGCTGCACGATCCTGATCGGTCCACCAATTGGTGAGGCGACCCTCCCCGTCGAACCTGGAGCCTTGGTCGTCAAAACCGTGGCCGATCTCGTGCCCAATCACCGCTCCGATTGCGCCGTAGTTTGATGCGGCATCGCGGGCCGGGTCAAAGAACGGATACTGCAGGATGGCCGCGGGGAACACAATCTCGTTAAAGCCTGGGTTGTAGTAGGCGTTGATGGTCTGGGGGGTCATGAACCATTCATCACGGTCTAACGGTGCACCGATCTTGCGCAGCTCACGGGCAAACTCGAACTCATTGCCAGCAATGACATTCGCCCACAGGTCTCCAGGCGTCACCCTCAACCTCGAGTAGTCCCGCCACACACTCGGATAGCCAATCTTCGGGCGGAAAGTGTCGAGCTTGTCGAGCGCTTTCTTTTTTGTCTCTGGCCCCATCCACGACAGCTCGGTAATGCTCTCGCGATACGCGCGAAGCAACATCGCGACAAGCTCGTCCATCTGGTGCTTGGCGTCACTGGGGAAGTGTTCCTCGACATAGAGCTTGCCCACGGCCTCGCCCATCACTGCCTCAACAAACGAAACCCCCCGTTTCCACCGAGCTCGAAGCTCAGGGGTTCCAGAGAGTGTGGTTCCGAAGAAATCGAAGTGTGCCTGGACTACCTCGCGTGTTAGGTAGGGGGCAAAGGCGGTAATCGTGTGCCAGGACATCCAGTCGGCAAGCTCTTCTGGCGACGAACTCATCCAGGTCTTCGCCAGAGACTCAACGAAGCTTGGTTGCCGAACAACAATCTCGGCGACGCTCGAGGCTGGAATTCCCGTGCGTGAAAGCCACAGTGTCAGGTCGAGTTCCCCGAGCGAGCGCTCAAGTTGGTCACTCGACCACATGTTGTAGGTGGCTTCGGCATCGCGGGACTTCACGTTGTCCCAGTGGGCGCCGGCTATTTGCGTTTCGAACTCGATGACGCGCTTCGCGCGTTCTTGCGGATCGCTGAGCCCGGCAAGCGCAAACATGCGGCCAATATGGGCTTCGAGAGCCTTGAGAATCTCCGCGTGGTCAGGCTTGCGGTAATAAGACTCATCCGGCAAGGACAGCCCGCCCTGTTCGACGAACATGATGTAGCGCTCGGGATTACCGGGGTCATTGTCGACAAAGAGACGCCAGAGACCCTCAACGCCAGCGCGCTCAATGTCACCGAGGACCCCGACCAGAGCCTTGTGCCCGCCGGGAAGCGCTGCCTCAATACGGGCGATCATGGACTGGAGGGGGCGAAGGCCAACCTCTTCGATGCGGTCTTCGTCCATAAAACTTTCGTAAAGCTCGCCCACCTTCTTGGCTTCTAAACCAGCCTGCGCATTCTTGGCACGCTCGATGATGGCAAGAACAGCCTTCTCCGCCTCCTCGGCCAAGATCGTGAAGGCTCCATAACGCGACTTATCCGCAGGAATTTCAGATCGCTCAAGCCATCGCCCATTCATATGGCGATAGAGATCATCACCTGGGTGAATAGAGGGGTCGCGTTCCTCGAGCTCAATTCCACTAGACACGATGACCACCTTACGATGCCAAACCCGGGGCCAGCTGGACTACCCGGCTCGCCAAGCCAGTGGCTCTAGACTCAGGCGTTGTGCGCCTCGTAATCGCTACCTGCTCTGTCGACTACTCGGGGCGCCTTAATGCTCACCTTCCCCTAGCCACCAGGGTGGTGATGGTCAAGACAGACGGCAGCGTTCTCATCCACTCCGATGGCGGCAGTTATAAGCCGCTGAACTGGATGTCCCCGCCGTGTTCACTGGAAATCATTACCCCGGATGAGGAAGTTCAAGCAGAGGGAGTGGTGGAAGTCTGGAAAGTGGTCCACCACAAAACAGCGGATCTCTTGATGATCAACATCCACGAAATCCACAGCGATCACGCCCATGAGTTAGGCATCGATCCAGGACTCATCAAAGACGGCGTTGAAGCAGACCTCCAAAGACTGCTCGCTGCCAACATCGAGACCCTAGGCGACGGATATCGATTGGTTCGCCGGGAATACATGACTGCGGTGGGACCAGTCGACATCCTCGCCACCGATGCAAGTGGTGCGACGGTAGCGATTGAAATCAAGCGCCGGGGTGACATCGACGGCGTTGAACAGCTGACCCGTTACCTGGAACTTCTCAATCGGGACCCCCATTTGGCGCCAGTTCGAGGGATATTCGCCGCTCAGGAAATCAAACCCCAAGCGCGAACCCTGGCCGGTGACCGCGGAATTGACTGTGTCGTGCTCGACTACGACGAATTGCGGGGAATCGATGATTCACACCGCCGCCTGTTCTAGAGCTGTCCTAGGCTTAGCGCGATGTTGACCTACCAGACCGTTCTGCTTGATCTAGATGGCACCCTCATCGACTCAGCACCCGGAATCGTGTCGACGATTGCCTTCACGTTGAAAGAAATGGGCCATCCGATCCCGCCGATGAACGAGTTGCTGCGCTGGGTCGGGCCACCATTGCCTGAGTCATTTGCCACCCGGGCGATGCTCGCCCCGGCTGACATTCCTGAGGCAATTCGCATTTATCGGGCCCGATACCTGGATGTTGGCGCCTATGACGCGAAACTTTTCGACGGAATGGGTGTCTTCCTGCGGGCCCTCAAAGACTCGGGAGCCACCATCGCTCTTGCCACCTCAAAGCCAACGACACCAGCCAGCATCATGCTCGAGCACTTCACCCTCACCCCCTACTTCGATGTCATCGCCTGCGCGGCCGACGATGAATCTCGCGGACGCAAAGACCAAGTAATTGAGGACGCTCTCGCTGGTCTTCGCGCCAAGGGAATGCCGACCGACAACTGCATCATGGTGGGCGATCGAATCCACGACGTTGAAGGTGCCGAAGTGCACAACATCGACACCATCATGGTGCGCTGGGGTTACGGCGGACCCGCGGAATGGGATGCGGCTCACACGAGCGTCGACACCCCTCGCCAGCTTCACCAGGCGCTGGGGTTACCTTTTCACCAGGAATAGGCCCAGACCGTGAACAAGGACGTAGTCGACCTCGACACTCTGCCCCTTCGGTTCAATCCTCCGGATGGGTGGCGGATGCCCGACCCGCTATTTATTAGCCTGCATCAGGGGGAAGCGTTCCCCGCGGACTGGGAACCCTACCCCGAGGCGCCCGCTATTCCAGCGTCGTGGCCGTGGTGGGAAGAAAATGGCACCTCCTGGTACCGATTCTTCCGCGATAGAGCGCCCCTACCCACCCGGGCCCTAGGGAACTGGTTCTCCCTCGCAGCGTTGGGACTCTTCATGTTCGCCGTCTCACCTTTTGCGTTGCCCGGTTGGTACATGGCAATTGGGGGGATAGTGAGCCTCGTTCTCCTGACACTCGGGATCAGAGGCGTCATTCGCACCATGAAGAGCCAGTCCGCGGGTCCTCTGGAACCACTCGATGCCATCAGGGCGTGGGCAGAAGGGCGGCGCAGTGACTACTTCGCCCAGGCCTATGCGACCTTCCGGCGGTCGGATCCGAAGGAAATCAGCCTGGACACCTTCATCGCGAGACAAGAAGCGAAGTGGTGGGGGAAGTAGTGTCAGCTGCCTTACCGTGTACCCGTTCTACATCAACACGGGAATGTTCGATGGCGTAAAGTCCGGCAGCCCCTTATTGAGAATTACTGAAGCGGCACCCAGTGCGACCAGAATTCTGGATGCAATCGAGTCCACCAAACGTGAGCTGCTGATGCCTTTGGCATCAACAAAGCCATGAAGACCTTCCGGGGTCGCCGCTAAAAAACGTGCGCGAGGGGGGACTTGAACCCCCACGCCCTTGCGGGCACTGGCACCTGAAGCCAGCGCGTCTGCCATTCCGCCACTCGCGCAATGATGGTCGCCCATCAACCAGCCGAGAGTACCACAGGAGATGCCCGTGGTTTCGGGCCAGGCGCCAGCCGCTGGCAACCTTGGCCGGCTAGCATCACAACACGGCCAAACACCCGGCCCGAGGGGAAATAGTGGGCTTTCTCGACAGCTTTGAACGCCAGGTGGAGCGCTTGGTGGGTGGCGTGTTCGCCAAAACCTTCACCAGCGGTGTGCACCCCGTTGAAATTGTGGCTGCTCTCAAGAAGGAAATAGACGCTACCGCGCGTCCCATCACCAGAACTCGCGTACTCGCCCCGCACTCCTTCCATGTGGGGCTCGCCTCCGTTGACTTCCAGAGACTGGGTCAACTGGGTCCCGAGTTCACTAGTGAGATTCGTCACACGCTAGAGGACTACCGGATTGTCCGCGGTTACTCCTGCCAGGAGGCAATCTCGGTCCGCCTTGAAGAGAAACTCACTCTGGCCGAAGGCATGGTCGCTGTGCGAAGCGACCGAGTGGGCAGTGTCGTCTGGGTGCCCACAGTCACCTGGAATTCGGTGCGCTACCCCCTCACCCGAAAAAGCACGATTCTCGGGCGGGGTACTGACTCGGATGTCCACGTCGTAGCGCAGGGAGTTTCCCGGCACCACGCAGAAATTCGGTGGAACGGCAAGCGCTGCGAAGTCGTTGACCTAGGCTCCACCAACGGGGTCACGCTGGATGGCGACAAGGTCACTAGAGCCGCACTGCCAGACTCGTGCACGCTCGGTGTCGGCCGGGCGCGTATTCTGTTTGAGGTGGTTCCGCTCTCGAGCGCCGCATACGATGCCCTGGCACACACCCCGCTGATCTCAGCAGAGGAGACTTCATGAGTGAACTCACGCTGTTCCTTCTGCGTATCGCGTTCTTGGGCTTGCTGTGGGCGTTCATCTTTGCCATTGTCTACGCGCTGCGAACGGATCTCTTTGGCCCTCCACGTCGTCGGGTGGAAGATGAGCCCAAGCCCATCGAGCGGGTCAACGGGCTCGCAGCTCCCTCCGGTTCAACACCGCCCCCTGAGGGGATTGCCTCGAGAATCGTTATTACCTCGGGCCCTAAAGAAGGCCTTGAAATCGAACTGCTCCCTGAGGAGCAGTTCACTATCGGCCGCTCGGGAGATTCGCGGCTCGTCCTGCGCGACGATGTCACCTCGACCCACCACTCCCGGTTAATGCTCTGGAATGACCAGTGGATGATTCAGGACCTTGACTCGACCAACGGAACTTTCGTGGACTCCAAGCGAGTAAGTATTCCCACGCCAGTTCCGTTGAATACGCCGATCAAAATAGGCACCACGACGTTCGAACTCAGGCGCTAAGTCCCCATGGCAAACAACTCAGTCCTCAGCGCAGCGTCTTCCCATATTGGGAAGATTCGCGCGAGCAATCAAGACTCGGGCTCAGTAGGCCGACACCTCTATGTCGTCGCAGACGGCATGGGAGGTCACGCTGGCGGTGACGTGGCCAGCGCCCTCGCGGTTCAACACCTCTCCCGACTTGATCGCGCCTACTCCAGTGTTGATGAGGCCCGGGAGACCCTTTTCGCCAACATCTTGGAGGCCGGACGCGAGCTCACCTCCACCGTCGAAGAGCACCCCGAGCTCACCGGCATGGGCACGACGGTCAGCGCGATGATCAGGGTCGGCTCCCAAATGGTCATCGCCCACATCGGTGACTCTCGCATTTATCGGCTTCGAGAGGGTGTTCTCGAACAGATCACTAGCGACCACACCTTCGTCCAGCGTCTTGTCGACAGCGGACGCATCACCCCGGAAGAAGCCGCCGTCCACCCCAGACGCAGTGTCCTGATGCGCGTGCTCGGCGATGTCGACGCGGAACCAGAAGTCGACACCCACGTGGTCGACACCCAGCCGGGCGACCGGTGGCTGCTGTGTTCCGATGGCCTCAGCGGCTACGTGTCCGAGCGCGATATCGCGGAAACCCTTCTCACCATTGATGACGTTGAGCTCGTCTGCCACAAACTCATCACCCAGACCCTGAGCGAGGGTGCCCCCGACAACGTCACCGTTGTCGTTGTGCGGGTTGCCGAGAATCTTGAGACCTCACCGCCTTCAGAGCCGCGGATGGTCGGCTCGGCAGCTGAACCACTGACCTATGAATCTGGGCCCGTGTTGCGCAAGACCGGTCTTCCTGCCCTCTTGTTCCACCCTTTGCGTGCTCTCCCGCCCTCTGACGAGCACTTCGAGCCCGAAGCGCAGTTCCTCGAGGAGCTCATCAAGGAAGACCAGCGGCGGGTCTCCCGTCGACGGGTCGTCTGGCTGCTCTCGGTATTCCTCTTGGTGGGCGCTCTCGTCGTCGCTGGAGTGGTCGCGTACCAATGGACACAAACGCGTTACTTCGTAGGTGTCAACAATGATGTGGTGACCATTTACCGGGGTGTGCCAGAAGACGCGTGGGTTTTCTCGCTCTCGAGCGTCTATGAGGAGACCGACATCCTCGTTGATCAACTTCCGCCGTATCAACAGGACAAGGTAACCCAGTCCTACTCGGTGGAATCCCTCGACGAGGCCAGAGAATTCGTTGATCGACTGATGGTGGCCACCCCGTGAGCACGCCTGGCCTCGCAGTTCCGCCGGTCTCTCCAGTCACCGGAAGGGTAGTTCTCCGTATCAAGATGCCCCAGAAACTGCGCAACATTGAGTTGGGGCTGCTCCTCGGGGCTCTAGGACTCAGTGCTCTGGCCTTGGCCCTGGTTCAGTGGGGGGCTCTGGGAACGCTCGACTGGACACTGTTGACATACGCCTCTGGCCTCGCCGGGCTCAGTCTTGGACTGCACCTCGTGCTCCGAGTGATGGCCCGGGACGCCGACCCCTTCATCGTTCCGATTGCCACCATGCTCAATGGGCTCGGGCTCACCATGATTCACCGGCTGGATCTTGCCGCCGGCTCAACGGGCTGGGAGGCAGCAGGGGTTCGCCAGATGGCGTGGACCGCTGTGGCTTTAGTCATCGCCATCGCGGTATTGCTGGTGGTGCGGAACTACCGGATCCTGCTGCGCTATCGCTACCTGGCGATGCTCTCCGGAGCAATCCTGTTGACGATGCCGCTATGGCCAGGGATTGGTAGGACTGTCAATGGCGCCACAATCTGGGTAGAAATCGGGTCGATGACCTTTCAACCGGGCGAAGTGGCAAAAATCGCTCTCGCAATTTTCTTCGCGGGCTACCTGATGACAGCCAGGGAAAGCCTGCGCAGTGTGGGGACCACCTTCATGGGTGTTCGCTGGCCAAGGATTAGGGATTTAGGGCCGCTGCTCATTATTTGGGTCCTGGCCATGGGTGTATTGGTGTTCCAGCGGGACCTCGGAACATCCCTGCTCTACTTCGGGCTCTTTCTTGCGATGCTCTATGTCGCGACCAACCGGATTCTCTGGCTGGTCATCGGTGGATCACTCTTTTTCGCCGGGGCTGCCGCTGCCGCGAGCCGACTGTCCTATGTCCAAGGCCGTGTCGATGGCTGGCTGGACTCGTTCAACCCGGCCGTCTATGACGCCGTGGGCGGCTCGTATCAGCTGGTCCAGGGCATGTTCGGGATGGCTGAGGGTGGGTTCATCGGATCGGGGCTTGGCCAGGGCCAGCCCAATTTGGTCCCCTTGGCACACTCCGATTACATCGTGGCGGCGCTGGGCGAAGAGCTCGGCCTCTTTGGCATATTTGGACTCTTGGCCCTCTATCTCTTGTTGGTAAGCCGCGGCTTCCGCGTCGGTTTCGCCGGGACCGACGACTTCGGCCGCCTCCTCTCCACCGGGCTTGCCTTTGTCTTGGCGCTCCAGGTGTTCATCGTCATCGGTGGAATTACCCGCATCATCCCGGTGACAGGCCTGACTACTCCATTCCTCGCTGCCGGCGGCTCCTCGTTGGTTGCTAACTGGATCATTGTGGTCCTGTTGCTGCGCCTCAGCGATGACGCGAGGGCTAACGTTCGTGCGGAAGCGGGGGTCAGCTGATGATTACACCCCTGCGCCGCGTGGGAATCGTTGTGCTCGCGATGTTTGCAGCACTTTTTGTGTCCTCGAGTGTGATCCACGTGGTGGCGAGTGAGGACATCGCGGAGGATTCACGCAACGTGCGAACCCTCTACGAAAGCTTCTCGGCAGAACGAGGCCAAATACTTGTGGGTGGGGTTCCCGTCGCGCGGTCAATTCCTGTTGACACGCAGTTCAAGTTCCTGCGCACATACTCGGATGGTGAAATTTATGCGCCCGTTGTTGGTTACTACACACTCAACCAGGGCAACGCCGGCATCGAAAGTGCGCTCAACGGGGTCCTGACCGGGCAAGCAAATTCCCAAGCTTTTGAACAGCTCGTTGCCCTTGTCACGGGCACCTCTCCCGAGGGTGCGAGCGTCGCACTCACCATCGACCCCGCCCTCCAACAGGTTGCTTGGGACGCTCTCGGTGACAGACGCGGCGCCGTCGTGGCCCTCGACCCGGCAACCGGACGCATCCTGGCGATGGTCTCCAAGCCCTCCTTTGATCCCAACCCGCTGGCCTCTCACCAAAGCTCGGTGGTCCTCGACGCCTACACGATGCTCAACGACGACCCCGCTAACCCACTGGCCAATCGGGCTATAGCCGGGGACCAATACTTCCCGGGTAGCGTCTTCAAAATCCTCATGATGGCGGCAGCGCTGGACTCAGGTCGTTATTCCGCAGAGAGTGAGTTCCCCAACCCCGCGGAACTAGCCTTGCCGCTGAGCACCGACACAATCAAGAACTCGGGCGGTCGCCTCTGCGGTGGCGGAGAGACGGTCACCCTCGAAGAAGCGTTCCGTCTCAGTTGCAACATCCCCTATGCCGAACTTGGCCTGGAACTGGGCGAAAACACCATCGGCTCACTGGCGGACGCGTTTGGCTTTGGTGCAACTCTGGAAATCCCCCTACGCGTCACCCCCAGCACTTTCCCCCGGGGAATGGACCAAGCGCAGCTCATGCTCTCGTCTTTCGGGCAATACGACGTGCGTGTCACGCCGCTTCAGGTGGCCATGATGAGCGCGGCGATTGCCAACAACGGCGACCTTATGAGGCCCAATCTCGTCGACTCAATTATTGCCCCCAACCTTCGCGTACTCCAGGGTTTTGAGCCCACTATTTATTCCTCACCGGTGTCTCCCTCGACTGCCCTCGAATTGACTCGGATGATGGTCGGCAACGTCTCCCAGGGCGTGGCGAGCAACGCAGCTATTGTCGGAATGGACGTGGCAGGAAAAACTGGAACCGCCGAAACCGGACTCGACACCGGGCGATCGTTCTGGTTCACCGGATTTGCCCCAGCAGACGCACCACAAGTGGTGGTTGCAGTAGTGGTAGAGGGCGACGATTCGGAGGGCTCCGGTAACAGCGTGGCAGCACCCATTGCAAGGAAAGTCATGGAGGCGGTGATCAATCGATGAGACCCACCACAGGTCAAGTTTTTGGCTCACGGTATGAGCTGATTTCCCGCATCGCGATTGGCGGGATGGGCGAGGTGTGGAAGGCAAATGACTCCGTCATTGGCCGACACGTCGCCATCAAGATTTTGAAAGAGGAGTACCTCGGTGACCCCGGCTTCCGGGAGCGCTTTCGGACCGAGGCTAAGAACGCAGCACTCGTCAACCACGAGGGCATCGCCAATGTCTTTGACTACGGCGAAGAAGAAGGCAGTGCCTATCTGGTCATGGAGCTGGTGCCGGGCGAAGCACTGAGCACCGTTCTCGAGCGCGAGAAGATTCTCCCCGCGAGCCGAGTTCTTGCGATTGTTGCCCAAACGGCCGCCGCACTTCACCAGGCTCACCTAGCGGGCCTCGTCCACCGAGACATCAAGCCGGGAAACCTTCTCATCACTCCCGATGGAACGGTAAAAATCACCGACTTCGGTATTGCCCGCCTCGCAGACCAGGTTCCCCTCACCGCCACAGGTCAAGTGATGGGAACCGTCCAGTACCTAGCTCCCGAACAAGCCGGTGGCAAGCCGGCTTCGCCGGCCACCGACCTGTACTCACTCGGTATCGTCGCTTACGAAGCGTTGGCCGGAAAACGGCCTTTCCGTGGCGAATCTCAGGTCGCCATCGCCATGGCCCAAATTAAGGAAACTCCTCCAGAGTTGCCAACCTCCATCCCCGAACCGGTTCGACGTCTGGTGATGTCGTGCATGGCCAAAAAGCCAGAGGGTCGCCCGGCAAGCGCCCACGATCTCGCCCAGGCAGCGCTAGCGCTCGCCAGGGGTGACACAGAGGAGGGACTGGCACTAATTCCTGTGGTTCCAGAAACTTCTGCGCCCTCCGGTGAGACACCCAAGGTCTCGACTCAGGGCAGCGCGAAGCGGGAGCAGAAAAAGCTACTCACGCTTGGCCGAAACTTCTGGATCCTCTCGGGAGTTGGCGCATTCGTGGCACTTGCGCTGATTGCTACTTCTTTGACGGTCTTGCTGCAGCCACCCTCGGACGTTGCTGACGACCTCATTGTGCCCACCCTGCCTGAGGTGACCGAAGAGGAGCCCCAAACGACGCTTCCCGAGGACACTCCGGAAGAAGACACCGAGGTGCCGATCGAAACCGTACGCATCAGTGAAGCCGAAATTGTGGGCAAGACAAAGGCCCAAGTCGAAGAGCTACTGAAGCAAAAAGGGCTTCGTCTTGACCCCATTACCGGCAATATTGCCCCGGCTGCTGACCTGGTCCAAACCGCCTATCGAGTCAACCCGCAGGGGACGGTGGCCAAGGACACTCTGATTGCCGTGTATTTCTATGCGGCCATCCCCCAGCCGCCTAAGCCCCGCGACTTGCTGGTGACGCCGGCGGCTGGCCCCTACGAACCAGGAGCGACAATCCTGCTCGAGTGGGCAGGGTACGCGCAATGCCCCTCGGGCTATGCGCTCTCGAGCTACACGCTGCAGATTGTGGGCGGCCAGATTCTCGACGGGGCAGGCACAACGGTATTCCAGCCCGAACAGACCGCGGTGAACGTGCTTGTGGGTGAGGGCACATCGTTGAAGGCCAGTTACCTGGTGAACTGTGGCACGTTGACTTCGCCGCTCTCCAGCGAGCTCACCCTCTCCATCACACCGCCTGAAAACTAACATCCCCATAGACTAATAAAACCGCTAACTGCCAAGGATTAACTAGACAATGACTTCTACTGGAGCATGGACCGGACGCCTTCTGGGCGGCCGTTATGAGGTCCGCGACGTCATCGGTCGCGGGGGAATGGCTGATGTGTATCTAGGGGTCGATGCCCGTCTAGGCCGCCAGGTTGCCATCAAAGTCCTCAAGTCCACGCTGTCTTCCGATGCGACCTTCCGCAATCGCTTCAGGTTGGAAGCGATGGCTGCATCCAAGATGTCTCACCCCTCCATCGTCCGTGTCTTCGACGCGGGTGATGAACAAAACGGCCCCGAAGACGCTACCCCGCCCGGCAGTACCACCCCCTACATCGTGATGGAACACGTGGACGGGCATCTCCTGAGCGATCTCATGAGAAAGGGTCGCCTCGAAGAGCGTCACGTTCTCAAAATCGCTGATGGGGTGCTCACCGCGCTGGAAGTGTCTCACCGCGCCGGCATCGTCCACCGCGACATCAAGCCAGCCAACATCATGGTCACCGACGATGGCACCGTGAAGGTGATGGATTTCGGTATTGCCCGGGCGGTCTCCGATGCAACAGCGAACCTGGAACAAACCGCCTCAATCCTCGGCACCGCGCTCTATATTTCTCCCGAGCAAGCTAGAGGCGACGAACCCGACACCAGAACCGACCTCTATTCCTTGGGTGTGGTGATGTATGAACTCTTGGCAGGGAAGCCACCGTTCAACGCCGATTCGCCCGTCGCCATCGCCTACAAGCACATCGGCACGCCCGTTCCACCCCTTAGGGAGGAAAATCCGGCGATCTCTGGCGACGTCGCTCTCATTGTAGAAACTGCACTGCAGAAAGAGCTCGACAATCGCTTCCCGACAGCACAGGCTTTCCGCGCCGCGATCGAAGACATTGCCCAGGGACGACCGCCACGGCTGCCGAAAGCTGGCGCGCGTGCCTATGTGGAGCCGGTGGTGACCGGCAGTGTGCCGGTGGCGAGCGTGGAACCGGAGTACCGGACCAAGGTCGAAGGCTTTGACATCTTCGAGGCCCGAGGAATTCCCCAGCAGAGGGTGCCAAACCTGGCCATTGCGATGGGCTCCGTCCTGGCGGTCCTCCTGGTCATCGGAATTGTTCTCTGGGTCTTCACTCTGAACCCTGCTACGACATCGGCGAACGCTGCGCCACAGCTGCCAGACCTGACTAATCAGAGCGAGGAAGCCGCCGTCCAAACTGTGACATCTCTTGAACTCCGCGCCCTCGTCGAATACGAAGCAAGTAGCACTGTCCCCGAAGGTGTCGTCCTAGAGACCGTGCCAGGGCCTGGAATCCGAATCGGCCGTGGAGAGCCCGTGCGCATCATCGTCTCAAGCGGTCTGGCGTCATTCCAGCTTCCAGATATACGAAACCTTGACATCGACGAAGCGAGAACACAGCTCGAACAGCGCGGTCTCATCATCGAAAACGTTGTCGACACGTACTCGCCAAACCTTTCTGAAGGACTGGTCATGGCGACCTCACCCGACCCGGGAACCGCGATGCGGCCGGGGGACAAGGTCACCATCACCATCTCCAACGGCCTCGTCCTGATCCCCGATGTGGTCGGCTTGACCGTCGGCGAAGCCAACCCGTTCCTCACCGGCCCTTCGATGCAGCTGTCGGTTCGCTTGGAGGTTGCCGCAGACTGTGAGGGTCAGGTCGTAAGAAGCCAGTCGCTTCCCGCAGGAGAGCACCCCCAACGATCAGCAATTACGCTGGTCTATTGCGGTGGCGCGGGCGCCCCTGCACCCGTGGGCTAGGACTTTGGCGAGAGCCTTGGGCTCAGGTTCTTGGCAACCTCGGCTGCCCCGGAGAGGCCGGTAACCTCCAGCCAGTTCGCCACCATGGTGTAACCACCCTCGGTCAAGACAGATTCTGGGTGAAACTGCACCCCAAAAATCGGGGCACTTCGATGGTTGAGTCCCATGATGACGCCCCCCTCGGTCCGGGCGGTCACCACCAGAGAATCAGGCACAGTGTCGTCGACAACGGCGAGGCTGTGATACCTGGTGGCGGTGAACGAGCCGGGTACACCGACAAACAAGGTGCTGTCATCATGGACCACCTGTGAGGTCTTCCCATGCATGAGCTCGTCCGCGTGCGCGACGGTGGCACCGAAAGCCTCGGCGATGGCTTGGTGGCCCAAACACACACCCAGCAATGGCACCGACTGGGCCACCGCTTCCTTAACAATCTCGATAGAAATACCAGCCTCTGCCGGTGTTCCGGGTCCAGGAGACACCAAGATTCCGTCATATGCGGCAACGAGGGCCGCCACGTCGCCCACGGCGACGTCATCGTTACGAATCACGTCAGTAGTCGCACCAAGCTGATGGAGGTAGCCGTTTAGCGTGTAGACGAAGCTGTCGTAGTTATCCACGACGAGGATGTGAGTCATTTCTGTCCTAGCGTCGATTCTTCTACGAAGACAAAGTCTGCGATTACGGGAAAAACAACAGCGATGAGCAACACGGCGACGGCGATGGCCAACACAACGAGCTCCACGATCTTTACCCACACCGGCCCTGGCAGGACCCTCCACAACGCGGCATACATTATGACGCGAAGCCTACCAAGTGGGTGATTTCACTGGGTGGACCGGATTCTCTGGGGTACCAGCTCTCAAAAACTGAATATGCGATGATGCGCTCGGCTTCAGAAAATCTGGGGTGGCAGCTGGTCATGGTAAGAATCCGCTCGCGTGGCTCCACACCACTAAACCGGGGAATCTCGTCCAAAACGCTCATTGCGGTCGGCCACACGTATTCGAGATTCCTAAACCGATACACAAACCACCCCTCGCGGGTCTCCACGTAGATTCGATCGCCAACTCTCAGCTCGCCAATGTCGGAGAAGGGGGCGCCATAGGTGGTGCGGTGTGCAGCAATTGCGAAGTTGCCAACCTCCCCCAAGTTTTGGGTCTCTGGATATCGCCCAACACCGAGTCGTGGGTTATTCAAGACGGTGGGGAGATCCACCCCCTCAGCAATGGGGCGCACAAAATCTTCCCCAAAGCGTGGAATGTAGAGGGTGGCAAAGGCTTGTCCCTTGCCCTCCGCCGCGACCACCGGTGGCTCTCCGGCATCCGCGCGGCCCTCAGAGGATTCATACGCCTTACCGAAGGTCTGGGAGTCCGCCTCGTCAGAGAAAGATTGAGACAGCGCAGCGCCGGCCGTGTTCTGTTCTGCTCCCACGACAACATCGTTGATGAAGATAAACCAGACCCAGAACAGTCCGATCAGCGCACCTGCGGTGATGAGAAGCTCTCCAGTCAGCCCCAGAATGGCCGACCGCCGACGTAATCGCGCACTACGACGCTGGTCCAGGCGGCTTTCCACTGCTTCAGTTTAGGCACCTCAGCGCTGGAGGTTCCCAAAAAAGGCCAAACAAGTAGACTGTTCCGCATGGCTAAACAACCTAAAAATCCCGTCAGCACGAGTAGCTCCTACGAAGCGAGCAACGACAACCCGGTGTGGTTCAAGCCGGTGATGTTCGGCCTCATGCTCTTTGGGCTCGCTTGGATTTTGACGTATTACATCTCGGGGACCGGCTGGCCGATTCCGCCAATTGGCGCCTGGAACATCGCCGTGGGCTTTGGCATCATGTTCATCGGTTTCTTGATGACAACCCGCTGGAAATAACACCCTGCGACTTACACGCCTGTAATTCTCCCCAGTGGGGACAACCTGTGGATAACTTTTAGAGCAGGGCGCGAGCGACAGTTGCCGCTACCAGCCCAACAGCAACCCCGATGAGCTGGGTCCGCTCCTGCGACCGGGTTGACTTGCCTCTGGTTCTTACGAAAATCCAGGCAACCAGCGCACCTACCAGAAGGCCGCCGATGTGCGCCTGCCAGGAAACACCAGGAACCACAAAGCCGAGCACCAAGTTCAGTGCGAGAACAATCAAGAGTTGAGTGTTCGCTCCACCAAACGACCTTTGGATAACAAAAAGCGCCCCAAAGAGCCCAAATATGGCGCCGGAGGCCCCCACTACCGCAGCGCTTGGCGAAAGCCACAGAACCGCCACCGAGCCTCCTAGTCCAGAGAGGAGGAACAGCGAAAGAAAGCGTCCGCGACCTACCAAACGCTCGACCAAGGTTCCCAGAATATAGAGCGAGTAGCCGTTGAAGAGGATGTGGAAGATCGATGATGTGGAGTGCACGAACATGGTCGTGACCATCCGCCAAGGCTCAATAGCGGTAATCGGCGGCCAATAGAGCAACAGCTGCGTGACAAAACCGCCAGTCAGCCACTGCAGCGCGTAGACGAGGGCCATGATCCCCAGCAACACATAGGTAACAACCGGGCTAAAGCCCACGGCAGCCCGGGTCCTACCCAACAGGCGTCCGGCTACACCGCTGGAACCCCCAGAGGCTGCCTGCTCATTCTTACGACACTCAGGGCAGTGAACCCCGACCGGTGCCGGAATCTGGCAATCCCCACAAATCGTCCTGGCACATCTCTGGCACAGCACAAAGCTCTCCCGCTGGGGGTGGCGATAACAGAAGTCATCGCTGGAGCCGGATGCGGGCTCCACTAAAGCTCGGTGACGGTGACGCCCGTCATGACAACGTCAGCCAGTGGCCGGTCACTGCCATCGGTGGGGGTTGCGTCGATCGCGCGAACAACGTCCTTGGACGCGTCATCAAGAACAACACCGAAAATGGTGTGGTTTCCCTGCAACCAGGTCGTTGCTGCCGTCGTGATGAAGAACTGACTGCCGTTAGTCCCCTGACCGCCCCGCTTCCCCGCGTTGGCCATGGCCACAATAAAGGGTTCGGTGAAATTGAGTTCAGGATGAATCTCGTCATCAAACTGGTAGCCAGGGCCGCCCATGCCAGTCCCAGTCGGGTCGCCGCCCTGAATCATGAAACTGGGAATAACCCGGTGAAAAACCACATCGGTGTACAGCGGTCCCTCGCCGGGTGCCCCCGTGGTCGGGTGCGTCCACTCGCGATCACCGGTGGCGAGACCAACGAAGTTGGCCACCGTCTTCGGTGCGTGGTTTCCCAAAAGACCAACGGTGATGTCCCCGTGGTTGGTGTGAATAATGGCGGTGTGGGTATGTAGGGTCATGAGCTCTATTCTGTCAGCACCAGCGATTTAGTGGGCCGTTGACAGAAGTCATCAGGAACCCCAAGGTTAAGTCTGTAAGACTTGAAGTACGAGAGTGGAAGAGGACCCAATGGATTTGGACCGCAAAACTATGCGCGAAATCGGCAGGCTGACCCACGAGGCTCAGCGTCTGTGGGAGGAGCAGCGCAACGTCCTGAACCACGTGAAAGATGTTGCCTTCGATGCGTCGCGCCAGGCTGGCGACGTAGCCCGTAGGGACCTGCTACCCCGTGCGCGAGCCACCTATAAGTCTGCGATTGAACCAACCCTGTCAAGAATTCCGTGGAAGAAGGTTGCCCCCATGCCAAAGAAATCTTCGAGTCCTCTGGTCTACGTGTTGATGGCCATCGGAGCGATTGCGGTGGCCGTAGTGAGCTACGCCGCCTGGCAGACATTACGGCCAGACGATGACCTCTGGGTTGAGGAAGACGCGGAGTAGCCTCTCACACCGGTTTGGAGGCTTGTCGTGTCGGTGACCGTAGACTGAAATCATGACAACCCCCCAGAAAGCAATCCTCCTTCCGCTCATTGGGCTCATGGCCGGGTGGACGCTTTTCATGTTTGCCAGTTTTAGTGAGCTTTTCGTTCAGCCGGTCTACGACGAATCCGATGGTTCTTTGATATCTGAGGGACCCTCAGTCAGAGCGTCGACCTACCTCTACCTGTCCGGACTCGCGGTTTTTTCCATTCTCTCGATGCAGAGCCTCAGAATGACGGTGCGGTATCGACTCAATGTCGGTGGCGACGAGCCCCTGACTAAGGCTGCCTATAGATTCGCCAATCTCACCGTCATTATCGGCCTCGCCGGCTCTGTCATCTTTGGAATTGCCACGTTCCTTGGTGCTTTCAATCGTTTTGGCGGGGACGAGCCTCTCATCAACCGTCTCCTGGGTGTCTACGCGCCCATCGTTATCGCGGCAGCTCTAGTTGTCGTAATTATTCTTGTAGCGTTCGTGTTCCGGAGCGATCAGCCCGAGAGCGCCGATGCGCCCAAGGCCGGCTTGTCCGAGAGACAAAAAGCACTCGGCCTTGGCTACGCAACGCCTATCATCGCTGGCGCACTCGCTATTGTGTTTGGGCTGGTTGTCTACGACATCACCGGAACCACGCTGGAGGCGTGGGTGTGGGTGGTCATTCAGGTGATTATCGCGGCAGGCATCATCTTGGGAACCCGCTTCGCTCGCCTTGCCAAAGCCGAGAAGCCAGCACCGCCGAAGCCCCGCACCGCCTGGGCAAGCGGGGCCTGGAACCTCAACTTTGTCCTGTCGATTGTTTTTGGAGCTGTCGTCTCAGTGATGGCGTTCACCTTCGGTGGAACGGCATTTGAGGAACTGCGTGAGTACAACTTCGACTATGTCGGGTGGGAGATCAAGCCGTTCACGCTCGGCTGGTTCCTCGGGGACTTCTCGCCGGCTCTTGTGCTGATTCTCTTGGTAACAATCGGCCTCTATGCGACCATCACTGAGCGCCACCGCGCCCCGGAGACAAACCGCTAAAACCTCTCAGGAATTTCGGCTGATTTCCCAGGGCGCTGCTGGCCTCGCTTGGACTTGCGGACATAGGCATCGCGGCGGCGTGACGCCAGATAACTACCAATTGCGACGAGTGGTAACCCGACCACCATTCCCAATGTGAGGGGTTCCGCCAAGAAGACCACACCGAGCAAGAGCGCTACCGCGAGGTTCACATACGTGAGGAGACTCGCGCGAGCGGGCCCAATTTCTCTGATCAAGGAAAAGAACAGAACAAAAGCGAGCGCCGAGCACGCTAGCCCTAGAACCAAAACGGACCCCCAGGCCTCCAGTGAGGGGATTGCAGCAATATCAGCCGGGAGCGTGAAGGCAGCAAAGGGCGCATAGATGAGGGTGACCATCGTCAACGACACCGCGATGACACCGAGGGTTGGGACATCACCCGCCATGCGGTTTACGACGATCGGAGCAACCGCATAGCCCACCGCAGAGGCCAAAACCATCAAGACCGGGGTGAGGCCCACCAATCCCGAGAAGACATCAAGGCCAACAAGGGAGACCACTCCAGAGAAGCCAATAACGAGACCCAACACAGTGATCGGGTGCCACGCTGATTTGTCACCCAACAGTCCTACAAAGAACGCTGCAATAAAGGGCACCGTCGTAATCAATAGGCCAGCGAGGCTCGAGGAAATACTCCGCTCAGCCTCAGTAATCAGCCACCATGGCCCCACGATCTCCAGGAGTGCGAAGGCGAGGACCCACGGCCATGCCTCAAGAGTTCGGCGCAACATTCCTTTTTTCCACGCGATTGGCAATAGAACGAGCGTTCCCAGGAAAACCCGAAGGAAGACAATGCTCACCGTCTCGAAGTGTTCAAGCGCCAGAGCAATGAAGAAATAGGGTGTGCCCCAAATCACTCCGATGGAGAGAAAAAGAAGCAGGGCTCGACGTGACACCAGATCAGCGTAGTCGAAGTGCAGGGTCTAAAGACACGGACTCACCCCCGTTACTGGGCGGTGGTGCTCGGAAAACTGAGCCTTAGACTGTGCCTGCGCCAAGAGAGGCAAAAGTGGTCGATTTCACAGTGCTGGTGGGCTTTATCGCCGCTTCTCTCGTCATTATTCTCTCGCCAGGCGCCGACACTTTCCTGCTTCTTCGCTATGCCATCCGAGGCGGTCGAGCAGCAGGATTCAGTGCGATGTTCGGCATTCTTACTGGGCTCAGCTTGATTTCGTTACTGCTCATTTCCGGGATTGGGTTACTGGTGAGCCAGTACCCTCTTGCTCTCGATGTTCTCACTCTTGCGGGTATTGGGGTTCTAGTGGTTCTTGCGCTCATTAGTGCGCGGTCTGCTTTCAGGCTTCTGAAGGCGCTCTCAGAGCCCGAGAGTCCCTCAACCGTCGGCCTCACACCTAGTTTCAAGGCCGGGGAACCATTCCGGATGTCCCTCATCACCAATGTGACGAACCCGAAGGTGCTGATCTTTTACCTAGCGTTCTTCCCGCAGTTTCTGGGAAACGCAACCAGTGTGGTCTGGCAGCTCACCCTGCTGAGCGTCGCGTTCTTAGTCGTGACTGTCGTTTGGCTTGTTCCGCTGGTGTTCGCCGCATCGGCGGCGTCAGCGTTCTTTTCCCGCCCCAGAGTGGCCATAGCTATGGAATTTAGTGTGGCAGGGGTGTTTTTACTCTTGGCTATCCTCTTGGCGATTACCGCCTGACAGAGACACAAAACTATTCCTGAACCTCGGTGACCTTTTCCCACATCTTGGCCATGACCCACCACTGGCCATCGAGATACACAATGTTGAGATAGTCCTGCATCACACCGCCAAACATCTCTAACTGCATCCTCAAAAGCGCGAGTGTTTCAGATATCTGGTCAAAACTCAGCACCATATCCCTGCGTTGGTTGCCCAACTGGGCGGGAGACTGGCGTGTCGCGACCGCTTCGCGGTACGCAGCGTAAGGGCGAATGTTGATCTGACCGTCGACTACGCCGTAAAGCACTGAATCAGGATGAAATACCCGGTCGAAGATCTCCATGTCTTGTTCATGCATGAGGTCGAAGTAATCATCGACCAGCTGACGAACGGCAGGGTCCAACGCAACGCGATCTATGGCTGTCATTTCTTCAGCTTATTAGACTGCCGCCTCGTGAAAAATTACAGACGTGCATCACTCGACCGCGTAAACGCGGCGGAATAGGGCAGTTTCTCCTGCCTGAGGGAAGCACTCAACCGTCACGTTGGTGAGGCCGCGATCAACAATTTCGAGGCTCTTCCCCACCCCGAGGAGCCGTGTGACTGAGGTTGCAAGATGGTCGATGACGCGCTCGCTGAAGGTTGACTCGTGGCAAACAATCGCTACTCGATCAAAGGACGGCGACAGTTCCCAGGAGACAATAACCCTCTGGTTATTAATGGTCGCCACATCGAGCTTGCCTTCCAAAGTCTTCCTAAATTGGCGCCGAACTGCGGGGTCCGCTGCCATTCTTAGTCAATCACCGCCACAACAGCAACCAGTGCCTCAGGCACGTAGTGGAGCACAACCAGCGCGGCTCCGACAAGACCGAATGACAGAAAGCTGCCAGCAACGAAACCCATTCTCCGGGCGCGTTTTCTTGCCCGCGTCACCTCAACCTCATAAGATTCGGGCTCAAGTCGACGCAAACGCTGCGTCAGATAGGCCCCATGGTCGAACTCTTCCACCCAGCCCCTTTCGACACGAGTGGCTATTTTGTCACCCTAGCGTGACAGTTTAGGAAACAGGCAGGCGGAAAGTAACTCACTTAAGCCACTAAAACTTTAGCCACTTTAGTCCGTGCAGTGCCTCAGCCCCTAGCAGAAGGGCTCGCGACCTCGACGATTAGCGCTGCGCGCGGAAATAGGCGACCAGCGCGTTCGCGTGGCCGTGGCCCAAACCATGCTGTTGCTTCAAGACCTCAACCATGGACATATGCGCTTTGTCGGCGTGGGTAGCTAGCACGTCGAACCAATGGGCCACCGGGAACCCATATTTCGCCTCAATCGACGGGAAATAGCTTTGCGGCCCCTTGACGCTGTCGCTCACGAAGGCCAATTTACCACCAGGGGAAAACCGCATCAACCGGCAATCATCGCTGGCGCGGCGTTAGCCTTCCCTGAACGAGCAGGGCTGACAGCACAATCAAGCCCCCGCCAACCACTTGTTCGATGGAAAGGTCTTCACGGAGGAAAATAACCCCTATCGCAACTGCCACAACAGGAGTGATGTAAGTCACCGAAGAAGCGACAACACTTCCCGCCAGTTCAATATTTCTGTAGTTCCAGACATACGCTATGCCGGTTCCGAGGACTCCCAGCACGGCAATCCCCACCACCGCCTGCGTCGTGAGCGCAGAATGGGTCATCCCCCAGATCAAAGCGGGCGGTGCTGTGATGATTGCAGACGCACAAACCTGCGCTGCTGCCAGCACGTAGGGGCTGTAAGGCAGGGGGGACACAAAACGCTTGGCATACGGCATGGCGAATCCGTAGGACAGAGTCGCCAACAAGAGCGTAAGGACCCCGACGACTGAAGCAGTTCCCCCTGTTGAGAAGATCTCCATAACGAGCAAAATTCCCGCGAAGCCCAAAAAGATTCCCGCCACTTGGCTGGTGGTTGGGAACTGCTCCCGGAAGAACACCGAAACCACAAGAACCGTCATCAGTGGTGTTGTCGCGTTTATGACACCTGAAACAGAACTGCTCACGCTTTGTTGCCCCAGCGCAAAGAGAAACCCTGGTGCTGAGTTCAAGAGGACAGCGACGACTGCAATGTGAAACCAATGCCCAACAGAACGGGGAAGCTTCTGTCTCAAAACGATCACCACCACGAGCAATGAGGCTCCACCCAGCAAACCCCGAAGAAACGCAATACCGATGGGCGTGAAGGACTCAAGCGCAAGCTCGATGAAAAGAAAAGACGACCCCCACACGATTCCAAGCGCGATAAAACCTGGCAACCAAGGCTTCAGCTTCATCACGCCACCCCCTGGCCGCGCTCAACGAGTCGGCGAGGCGAAAACCCAGTAACCAAGTGGGTAATTCGTTCGAGCTGCCTCCGGGAAAGGGAGAGTTGCCCGGCAAGCTCAGCGACAGTCATCCAGGGCTTTTCCTGACTGATGCGGAGGAACTTATGCACGGTTTCGCGTTGGAACTGCGACAGTCCGCTCTCGGAAAGGTCTGGCCGACACCGTTTACACGCCCTAAAACCAGCTTCTTTGGCCTCGCTAGCGTGCTGAAACTGCACAACATTCGCGGGGTTGGGTGTTCGAGACGGACAGCCAACCCGGCAAAAAATGTTGGTGGTGCGAACGCCGTAAAGGGGAGCGACTGCCATGAAGAAAGTCTGTCAGTTCTCTGACGAGACTGGCGAGGAATCTGCGACATCTAATTCTTCGCGGTAAACAGAGCGACGGTCCGAGAGAGTGGAGCCTAGTTGAATCCCCTTGGGCTTAGATCCTCTTGTTTGAGCTTCTGTTTTTCGAGATTACAACTAAAAATTACAACTACCGCGTCGACATTTATTGGCAACATAGGAACCGTAACGGCCGATTGCTAAGCTGAAATCCATGAACGAGACCACCTTCATTCCCGGCAGTTATTACAACGCCAATTACACCGCTGAGCAGACTAACCATTTCACCCAAGTTTTTTCCGAAATCACTCAACGGATGATTTCTGCGTTAGGCGAAGGTCTCTCACCTAGCTCTGAAGCCGTGCAAGAAGCAGTGCGGGATCATTACGAGTTTGTACTTCAATTTTGGACACCTGATCGCGAAAGTTACAAGAGCCTGGCAATGAACTACATTTTGCCCACCGAGTTCAACCAACACTACGAGGGTCAAGCAACTGGCTTGGGTCAATACATCTACAACGCGGTCTGCGTGTTTGCCGACGAGAATCTGTAGTTTTTTGGTGGAGCCTAGATGGCTCACAAACCCTGCACATCGCTTTGTTTGAGGGGCTGTTTTCGGAAATTACAACAATAAATTACAACTATTTGATGGGTTTTTGTGCGCGGAGAATGCTTGATTCGAACTACCCCTCTTTTACCCGCCTGAAGACTGGCGTTAGAGTCTGCCAAATCGTTTTCTACGCCATATTAGGAAAGCGCGAACTCGGCGGCGGCGGCAGAATGTAGAGACGTGGTTGCAAAGTAAGCCACACCTAGGTCTTCTGCTCTGACAAGAAGTTCAATCTCTGTGCAACCTGCAATCACGCCCTCAACGCCAAGTTCAGTGAACTTGGAAATCACGTCCATAAAGTAACTTCTGGAACTGGATTTGATGATCCCGCGCACCAACTCTTCGAATATCACGCGATGGATTTCATCCCTCTGTGTCTCGCTTGGAGTTATGACTTCGAGCCCAAAGTTTTCAGTCAACCGACCTTTGTAAAAGTCTTTTTCCATTGTGTATTTTGTGCCAAGAAGCAGAACTTTCTTTAGGCGCTTATCCGCAACGGCTTGCCCGGTGGCATCTGCAATATGAAGAAAAGGTATTGATATTTCTCTCTGAATGTAATCAGCCAAGACATGCATCGTGTTGGTGCACAATACGACTGCCTCCGCGCCGGCTTTCTCTAGGTTCTTGGCTGCATGTGCCAGCAAAGCACCTGCTTCATCCCACTTACCGGCTGACTGTAAAGCCTCAATGTCAGAAAAGTTGAAAGAGCGAATAATCAGGTCTGCTGAACTGGTGCCACCAAGTTGACTGCGAACAACCTGGTTGATATGGCGTTCATACTCGATGGACGACTCCCAGGACATTCCTCCAAGTAATCCAAGTATTTTCATAGTGGAAGACTAACAATGCTTTTCAGCGCGGAGAATGGGGGATTCGACCCCTTGCCAATTCATTTCTAAGTTTTCCTGTGGAGCCTAGGGGAATCGAACCCCTGACCTCCTGCTTGCAAAGCAGGCGCTCTACCAATTGAGCTAAGGCCCCTCATTTTTAGTTATGTGGTCTTGCGTGGGGCTACCAGGACTTGAACCTGGGACCTCTTCGTTATCAGCGAAGCGCTCTAACCACCTGAGCTATAGCCCCGAAGACCGAATACGACATTAGCGTAAGGAGGCCGTCTGCTCCCAATCGGCTAGGTGTTAGTGAACCCCACGGTCAATCCCCCGGTGAACCGCGCGATGGCGTTGTACAACACTGCGCCCACCGATCCAAGGACCGTGAGCGACACCACGTTGATCAATGCGCCCACAAAAGCCAGAAGCAGCACCTGGCCAAACTCCAGCAGGGCCAGGATTCCGCCCCCACCATCGCCAAGGATGTCACCAATGACACCCTCCAGAGCACCGATGACACCCACCGCGCTCAGCAACAACCAACTCAGAATCACCGTCAAGAAGACAGCTACTGAGATGGCCACAGCGACCATGGCGGAAACCTTAACTGCCGACCAGAGGTCAATGTAGACAAGGTCCAGCCGGACCTGCTTGGCCGTCGCCACTGAGGCTTTTCTAGTGGGGGTTTCTGTCTCAGGAGTCGTCATTCCGCTTCTACTTTCTCGTCCTCTGCCGGTGGTTCCGAATCGACACTACTACCCTCTTCTGAACCGTCAAGGTCACGATCTTGGTTTCTGGCAATACCAAGAACCGTATCTTCCTCGTCCATCCGGGCAAACACAACACCCATGGTGTCACGGCCCTTGGCAGGAACTTCGTTCACTCCAGAGCGGACCACCTTGCCGCTTCCTAGAACTACAAGAACCTCATCGTCTTCACCCACAATCAATGCACCCGCCAAGCCACCCCTGGTCTCGGAGAGCTTCGCAACCTTAATGCCTAGGCCACCGCGTTGCTGGGGTCGGTACTGATCGACAGCGGTGCGCTTGGCATAACCACCCTCAGTGACCACAAACACGAATCCTTCATCGGTCACTACCGATGCTGAGAGCAGTTGGTCCGCTCCGCGGAAGTGCATTCCGATGACGCCAGCAGTCGAGCGGCCCATCGGGCGCAAAGTGGTGTCCGTTGCGCTAAACCTCAATGACATGCCGCCCCGTGACACCAAGAGGATGTCATCGCCGTCGTTAATCAACATGGCAGAGACCAATTGGTCGTCGTCCTTCAGGTTGATGGCGATGATTCCGCCAACGCGATTTGTGTCGTATTGAGTGAGCTCGGTCTTCTTGACCATTCCCTGCTTGGTGGCGAGCACCAGGTACTGCGCCGCCTCGTAGTTAGCAATATCAAGAATCTGAGCGATGTCTTCTCCCGGCTGTAACGCCAGAAGGTTAGCCACGTGTTGACCCTTGGCGTCCCGACCAGCCTCTTGGACCTCGTAGGCCTTTGCCCGGTAAACCCGACCAGTTGTCGTGAAGAACAAGAGCCAATGGTGGGTCGTCGTGACAAAGAAGTGCTCGACCACGTCGTCAGCGCGCAGTTGCGCACCTTTGACCCCCTTGCCTCCTCGGTGTTGGCTGCGGTAATTGTCGCTCTTGGTGCGCTTGATGTAACCGCCGCGCGTGACCGTGATGACCATTTCTTCCACAGGAATCAGGTCCTCATTGGTCATTTCACCGTCGTAGGTGGCAAGAATCTCGGTGCGCCGGTCATCGCCGTAACGATCGGTGATCTCGCGAAGCTCGTCGCTCACAATCGTGCGCTGACGCTCTTCGGAGGCAAGTATTGCCTTGAATTCGGTAATCATGGCTTCAAGTTCAGCCGCCTGCTCGACAATCTTTTGGCGCTCAAGCGCAGCCAACCGGCGCAACTGGAGGTTCAGAATGGCGAGCGCCTGGTCGTCGTCGACAACCAGTAACTTCTTGAGCCCCTCTTTGGCCTCATCAACGGTGGGTGACTTGCGAATCAGCGCAATAACCTCATCGAGCGCATCCAGCGCCTTGAGGTAACCACGCAAGATGTGGGCGTCAGCCTCGGCTTTGTCGAGGCGGAACTGGGTGCGTCGAACAATGACTTCAATCTGGTGTGTGACCCAATACGTGATGAAGGCATCCAAAGTCAGTGTCCGTGGCACACCGTCGACAATGGCCAGCATGTTGGCGCCAAAGTTCTCTTGCAAAGAGGTGTGCTTATACAAGTTGTTCAACACAACTTTGGCGACAGCATCGCGCTTGAGCACAATGACCAGACGCTGTCCGGTTCGACCGGAGGTTTCATCGCGGATGTCGGCGATGCCGGTCAGCTTGCCTTCTTTGACAAGGTCCGCAATCTTGATGGCGAGATTGTCGGGGTTAACTTGATACGGCAGTTCAGTGACCACAAGACACGTGCGTCCTTGGATTTCTTCCACCGTGACGACAGCCCGCATCGTGATTGAGCCACGGCCGGTCCGATAAGCGTCCTGGATGCCCTTGGATCCCAGAATCTGCGCTCCGGTCGGGAAATCCGGGCCCTTCACCAGCGCCAAGGCGGCATCGAAAAGCTCTTCTCGGCTGGCGGTGGGGTGAGCAAGGTGCCACTGAGCTGCCTCCGCTACCTCGCGGAGATTGTGCGGTGGAATGTTGGTGGCCATACCCACTGCGATACCGACTGATCCATTGACCAACAAGTTGGGAAAGCGACTGGGCAAAATCGCTGGCTCTTGGGTGCGGCCATCGTAGTTGTCTTGGAAATTGACGGTGTTCTCTTCAATATCGCGCACCATCTCGAGCGCGAGGTTCGCCATCTTGGTCTCGGTATACCGGGGGGCAGCCGCGCCGTCGTTTCCGGGACTACCAAAGTTGCCTTGGCCAGCCGCCAGGGGATAGCGCATGCTCCAGGGCTGAACCAACCGGACAAGAGCGTCATAAATAGCGCTGTCGCCGTGCGGGTGGAACTTCCCCATCACGTCACCCACGACACGAGAACACTTCGAGAACGACTTGTCTGGCCGATAGCCACCGTCATACATCGCATAAAGCACGCGCCGGTGCACGGGCTTAAGGCCATCGCGAACATCGGGCAGAGCGCGTCCCACGATGACGCTCATTGCGTAGTCCAGGTAGGACCGCTGCATTTCTACTTGCAGGTCTACCTGATCGACCCGATCAGTGATGCGGTCTGTGTTCTGTTCGTCAGCCATGTCTGGGTCCTAAATGTCCAAGAATCGAACGTCGCGAGCGTTTTGTTGGATGAACGTGCGTCTAGCCTCGACGTCTTCACCCATCAGAGTGCTAAACACGGTGTCGGCGACAGCAGCGTCGTCCAGCGTGACCTGCAGAAGCGTTCTTGTGTCAGGGTTCATCGTGGTGTCCCACAGTTCCTGGTGGTTCATTTCGCCAAGACCCTTGTAGCGCTGAATAGCGTTGTCCTTGGGAAGCCTCTTGCCTTCTTTCTTGCCAGCCTCTGTCAGGGCGTCCCTCTCGCGATCGCTGTAGACATACTCGTGATCAGAGTTCGACCACTTCAGTCGATACAGAGGTGGTTGAGCAAGATAGACATACCCGCGCTCAATCAAGGGGCGCATGTATCTAAAGAGCAGGGTCAAGAGCAAGGTGGTGATGTGCTGGCCGTCAACATCGGCATCGGCCATCAACACAATCTTGTGGTACCGAACCTTCTCAACATCGAAGTCTTCACCGATTCCCGCACCAAAGGCGGTAATCATGCCTTGAATTTCTGTATTGCCCAGAGCGCGGTCCAGTCGAGCCTTCTCAACGTTCAGAATCTTGCCGCGCAGCGGCAAGATTGCCTGGGTTTCGGGGTTACGACCCGATACCGCACTACCACCGGCCGAATCGCCCTCTACGAGGAAGATTTCACTGATGGTCGCATCTTTGGACTGGCAGTCCTTGAGTTTTCCTGGCATTCCGCCGGATTCGAGCAGGCCTTTACGTCGGGTTTGCTCGCGAGCTTTGCGGGCGGCGATTCTGGCCTGCGAGGCTTGGACCGTTTTGCGGACTACGTCCTTGCCCTGGGCGGGGTTGCGCTCGAACCAGTCCCCTAAATGCTCGCCGGTGACCTTCTGAACGAACGACTTTGCCTCGGTGTTACCGAGCTTCGTCTTGGTCTGGCCCTCAAACTGTGGTTCGCCCAACTTGACGGACACGACAGCGGTGAGGCCCTCGCGGACGTCATCACCGGTGAGATTCTCGTCTTTTTCTTTGAGCAGGCCCGTGGATCTCGCAAATTTGTTGACCAGCGTGGTTAGTGCAGCCCTGAACCCCTCTTCGTGGGTTCCACCCTCGTGAGTGTTGATGGTGTTCGCGTAGGTGTGGACGCTCTCGGAATACGCGGAGGTCCACTGCATTGCCACTTCGAGGGCAATCTTGCGCTCCGTGTCTTCGGCCTCAAACGAAATGATGTCCGGGTGAATCAACTCAATCTTCTTTGCGGAGTTGAGGTACTCGACGTAGTCGACCAGGCCCTGCTCATACTTGTAACTGTCGTTGCGACCGTTTGCAGTTTCCCGTTCATCGAGCAAGTTGATCTGGAGGCCCTTGTTCAAAAAGGCCATCTGTTGGAAGCGGGTGCGCAGCGTCTCGTAGTCGAAGTCGACCGTTTCGAAGATTGTGCTATTAGGCCAGAAGGTGATGGTGGTGCCGGTCTCATCCGTGGCGCCGGCTTTGGCCAGTGGATTCTCGGGTACGCCATCGCGATATTGCTGAGTCCATTCGCTGCCTTGGCGACGGACAAGGACGTCGAGTTTCTGAGAGAGCGCGTTAACCACGCTGCTTCCCACGCCGTGGAGACCGCCGGAAACGGCATAGCCGCCACCGCCAAACTTGCCACCGGCGTGAAGGGTGGTGAGAACAACCTGAACGGTGGACACTTTCTCGACCGGGTGCTCGTCAACCGGAATGCCACGACCGTTATCGGACACGCGGACTCCACCGTCTGGCAGGATGACCACATTAATCAGATCGCAGTGGCCGGCAAGCGCCTCATCCACCGAGTTATCGACGATCTCATAGACCAAGTGGTGGAGACCCCGGGGGCCGGTAGACCCGATATACATACCAGGCCGCTTGCGCACTGCCTCTAGGCCTTCGAGGACCTGAATGTCGCTGGCGCCGTAGGAACCTTCGTCGGAAGTTTTTTTCGGCGCATCGCTCATTATTTGACGTCTCCTTCAGTGCGGTTCGTCATCCAAAAAATCCGGTTTTTCGGCATCTCGCGAACTGCCCCAATTCTATCGAGGGGGTCGTGTAAAACGGCTGATTTAGCCCCTGTGGGGAGAGAATTATTTCTCCACCACCAATTAGGGGTTTCTAGCCGTAAGTATCGCGCGGGCCGCGCCCTGGGACCGAGCGCCGGCCATGTTTCCAGGAGGGGGCACCCGGTGCTTTGATGCTCAATTCGACAATGCCGGCGTGAGGGAACTTCTGGGTGAGTGATTCCAGCAGCGTGGAACGCATCAAACGGAGTTGGGTTGCCCACGCGCTCGAGTCGCACTGGATCTCCATCACACCATCACTCGCACCCACAGGGACCGCGTGCCCGGCCACATCGGCCCCAACAATCTCTGGCCACTGCTCCATCAGTTCAGCCCTGGCAATATCAGCGCCCCACCCCATAGAAGAGGTTAGGCTCGCCATTGCATCAGCAAAGGAGCCAGGATCGCGCCCCACCCCATAGGCCTGACTGCCCTCTGGGTTGGAATCCTTGGTGGGGCGTGGCGCGTAACCGCCAAATTGTTGGCGGAACCGCTGATAGACGTTGCTGGCTTCTGACATGTTGAGGGTCATCGTGGACTAACCACGCCCCCTTTCACATCAATGAGTGTGCCCC
The DNA here is from genome assembly GCA_044237205.1 of Pontimonas sp. GTDB lineage: Bacteria > Actinomycetota > Actinomycetes > Actinomycetales > Microbacteriaceae > Pontimonas. Next base: position 52,101 of record JBIIFP010000001.1, read on the forward strand.
CCAGATCGCTCGGTAGATCCTCTTCAACGGCGGCAGTCACAATTATTTGAGAGTAGTCGCCCACAAGACCAACCAGCCGTTCCCGCCGGGACTTATCCAGCTCCGAAAAGACATCGTCGAGCACAATGATTGGGTCACCACTGGCTCGTTCGGCACGCAACCATTGGGCTATTCCAAGCCGCAGGCTCAGAGCTAGGGACCATGTCTCACCCTGACTAGCGTGAGTTCGCCCGAGCTTTCCCGAAATCATGAATTCAACATCGTCGCGGTGGGGGCCGACCAGGCTAATGCCGCGTTCGATTTCTTCCCTGGCTTTGGTAGCTATGCCCTCAGTGAGCAAAGACGTCACAACATCCGGGTCGACAAGGTCCATGTCCTCAGATGGTGGAGTAACGCTGGGGACGTAACGGAAATCAAGTACGTCATTGCCCGCCAATAACGCGTAGTTTTCTGTAGCAAGTGGCATTACCTCGCGGAGGTAGCGTTGCCGGCCCACAACAATCTGCGACGCTAGCTCTATGAACTTGTCGTTCCACACCGACAAGGTTGAGGTGTCATGAGAGGAGGCAAGCTTCAGTGACTTCAATAGAGAATTTCGTTGCTTGACCACACGCTCAAAATCTTGATAAACGGCAGACATTGATGGGCTCGCACTAATCACTAGCTGGTCCATGAACGCGCGACGATCACCTGGCTCACCCCGAACGATGGCGGTGTCTTCAGGAGCGAACATCACTACAGATACCCAGTGTGGAATATCCGAGGCCTTTGCTTTGACGCCGTTAACTTGGGCGTCTGTTGAACCTTTGCGTTTGAGCGTTAACCCAACACCCACTGAACGTTGATCATGTCGAAGATCTGCGTAAATTGTTGCGGACGATTCGCCATCGCTAATCAAGGGCTGAGTACTGGAGACACGATGTGACCCGAGCGTTGCGAGATACAACAACGCTTCGACAATGTTGGTTTTTCCCTGACCATTGGGTCCAACGAGAATTGTGGTCCCGAGCGAGAGATTCAAGGACGAATGTGAATGGTTACGCCAACCCGTTATCTCCAGTTTTTCGACCCACACGGCATTACGCCGTTATCGCATAAGCAAGTTGGGCTGCAGTAGATACCTGTAGTTCTGAGAATCATCCCCGTCATGGGACTTCTGCGCGGTAATCAAAACAGGGCCTGGCTTGTTGGGATTATCGGTCTGGGTAAAGGAGATTCTTACAAACTCACTGTGCGCAGCAGCAAGTCCATCGATCAGAAACTGTGGTTTCAGGGACACCACACAATCAGCGCCAACGATGTGGCCGTCGATGGTTTCTGAAGCCTGAGCCTGTTCAGACCCCAATGCCTCTAGAGCAACGCCATCGCTTGTGAAGGAGTAGCGCAAGGGAGCTTCGCGTTCCAAGACCAACGCGACACGGCGTGTTGCTTCGACTAAATCCTGCGTGCTCACCACAGCGTAATTTGGGCTTGATTCTGGGAACAGTTTTTGAACAGGGGGGAAGGTTCCCTTAATCAGCAGACTGGTGACAGTCCGATCGGCCGAACTGAAGGCTACGAGTTCACGATCGCCGCCTGTCGCAATAGTGATGGTGATCTCCGGAGCCTGACCGAAGGTTTTACCAATCTCGGCAAGCGTGCGCGCCGGGATGAGAGCCTGGAGACCCTCAGCTCCAATACCTTCGCCCGACCATGCCAGTTCTTTTGCCGCAACGCGGTAACGATCTGTTGCCATCATCGCAAGCCCGGTTGCCGAGACATCGAGCAGCACACCGGTAATAACTGGCGTTACATCATCACGTGAGGCAGCTGTTGCTACTTGACTCACAGCGTTAGCGAAGTCTTGCCCTGGAATCGACCCGGTCACACCGGCAACTTCAGGAAGGTTGGGATACTCCTCCACCGGCATAGTGGCCAAGGAGAATTTGGCAGAAGCGGAAGTAACACTCATCGCCGTGCCGCTGACGTCGCATACGACGGTGTCTCCCGGTAGCCGCTGTGCGATTTCCGCGAGCAACCGGCCAGATACAAGGACTGTTCCAGGATCGGAAACATCTGCATCAACGCGAGTCTTCGCAGATACCTCATAGTCAAAAGACGAGATGGTAATGCCCGAGGATTCAGCAACAATAAGCACACCACTGAGAATCGGAAGAGTTGTTCTCTGCGGGAGAAGTTTTACAGCGAATGACACAGCTTCACTGAATACGTCTTTGTTGACTTCAAATTTCACGGCTACTACCTCACGGTCCGAAAGATTAGTACTTGATTGTGGCACAGTCTCGGCCCCATCGGTTTTCCGTAAAAGTTATTGGTTTTTCTCATTCATTAACTCTTTAACACTGATAACCCTTGGGGAGAAGTGCATAACTGCTCTGGTGGACCGTAATTCCATGGAAACTACATTCGTGTGAGATGTGGAGAGCCATTGGGGACTTTGTGGAATGCGCTGGCTGCTCAGTCATCACAGCGTTAAATGTTTCCTCATTGTGGATAACTTCCGGGTGTCGTCAACAAGGAATGAAACTTTCTCCACACGTTATCCACAGTGTGTGAAACCCTCTACCTTAACTTTATCGGGATTAATAGCTCGAGTTCTGCTTGATGCGACTCGTGATCTCCGTCACTTGGTTATAGATAGAGCGACGTTCTTTCATGAGCTCGCTGATTTTCTTGTTGGCGTACATGACTGTTGTGTGATCTCTGTTGCCAAAGAGTTGGCCCAGTTTCGGTAGAGACAGGCTTGTCATTTCGCGGCAGAGATACATGGCGACCTGCCGCGCCAGGGCAATGGTCTGTGAGCGTGATGAGCCATAAAGATCCTCGACACTCAACTGGTAGAACGTGGCTGTCAAGCTAATGATGTCTCCAGGTGCGACAACGTTGGTCTCTTCACTGAGAACCAAGTCCTTCAGCACGGTCTGAGCCAGTGACATGTCTATGGCCGTCTTGTTCAGATTTGCGAACGCGGTCACTCGAATGAGAGCGCCTTCCAGTTCTCGAATATTGGAGGACACTTTCGATGCCATGTATTCAACGACGTCATCATTGATGTCGATTCTCTCGCTGGCAGCCTTTTTGCGAAGGATGGCGATACGGGTTTCGAGATCCGGCGCCTGAACGTCGGTGATCAAACCCCACTCGAACCGACTGCGCATGCGGTCTTCAAACCCTGTGAGTTGTTTAGGGGGAAGGTCGCTGGTGACCACTACTTGCTTGTTGTGATCGTGCAACGTATTGAAGGTGTGGAAGAAAGCCTCTTGAGTTGAGTCTTTTCCCTGAAGGAACTGGATGTCATCGATCAACAAAATGTCTATTTCGCGATAACGCGACTGAAACTCTGGCCCGCGGTTGTTGGCAATTGCATTAATGAAGTCATTGGTGAACTCTTCAGAGCTCACATAGCGAACGCGAATCCCTTTGAACAGGTTCTGAGCGTAATGGCCAATAGCGTGCAGCAAGTGGGTTTTTCCCAGACCAGATCCGCCATAAATGAAGAGAGGGTTGTAGGCCTTTGCCGGAGCCTCTGCTACGGCAACAGCTGCTGCGTGCGAGAAACGGTTGGATGACCCAATAACGAAATTATCGAAGCTGTACTTGTTGTTAAGGCGCGATTGGTTTTGCCCGGTGAGGACAGGTGGCTCGTCGGGGCGCTCGGGAACGACTTCTGCGTTTCCCAGTTCATCCGCTGGAATTTGCAAAACGTCACTCTCAATGTCGGGGTTAACGACGATGGCGAAGCTGTTGATTTCAGAATCTTCTCTGCCCTCAAGCGCAGAAAGAAGGGGGAGCCGAACACGCTGCTCGAGCATGCCGCGCGTGAGCTCGTTGGGAACCTCCAAGTAGAGAACTCCTGCCATGACGCCTCGTGGTTCGACGAGATCAAGGAAGCCCCACAGCTGAGGAGTAATTCGTGAGTCGGTCGTGAGGTGGCTCATCACTCCGCGCCAGAGTTCGACAATGTCGGTCTCTGTTTCAGCCATCACTAAACCTCATGTTTCTCTTTCGTGGGCACTCTGACCCATACGCTAGAGGGCGGTTTCGGGTCGATGCTATTCATGAGCGTACCTGTGGATAACTTCAATTGCGAAATGTAAGTTTGACCAGCCGGACTTTCAGCCTTATCCTTGGGTGTCCCCATCGGGGCAAGGTTTTCCGGTATCAGCCGGGTTCGCACCAAGGAGTATTTTTCATGAGCAAGCGCACGTTCCAACCCAATAACCGTCGCCGCGCGAAGGTGCACGGTTTCCGCTTGCGTATGCGCACCCGTGCTGGTCGCGCCATTCTTGCCGCACGCCGCCGTAAGGGCCGCGTCCGTCTTTCTGCCTAAGGGAGCTCCCCGTGTTAGCACGGGTTCATCGCATCGTTGATGGCGATCAGCTGCGCCAGGTTTCTAGGCGTGGTTCTCGTGTCGCTTCGGAGTATTTCGTGGCCTCTCGGCTAGCGACCCACTGGGAAGCGCCCGGGCGGTTTGGTTTTGTGGTGTCAAAGCAGGTCGGAGGAGCGGTGATCCGGAACCGAGTTAAGCGCCGGTTGCGTGAAATGGCACAGGGCGAAATTACCAGAGGTTTCTCGGGTGAGGATGTCGTTGTTCGTGCTCTGCCCGCGGCAAGCGGAGCGTCATACGAGGAACTCGCTCGGGCGTGGGGACGAGTCTTTCCGCAATGAGGACGTTACTTCTCAGCCTGCTCTTGGTTCCTCGCAACATCGCGCTCGCGATACTGCTGGCGTATCGCACAGTAATTTCGCCACTCTACGGAGAGGTTTGTCGCTACTACCCCAGCTGCTCTCTCTATACGTTGCGGGCTATCCAGTATCATGGTGCGCTCTGGGGCATAGGCTTAGGCATTATTCGGATTCTTCGGTGTAACCCCTTTGCACGCGGTGGCATCGATGATCCACCTGAGCGCTTGAGATCAAGCTATGCAGTAACACCCCTGGGTTTTGTGAAGGTAAAGGAGAAGTAGCACGTGGGAGTAATTGACACAATCCTTTGGCCTATTCGGTGGGTCATTGAAGCGGTGCTGGCCGGCTCACACTCTCTACTTCAGGGCTTCGGAATGGACCCCGCCGCCGGAGCGACGTGGTTTCTTTCTATTGCTGCATTAGTGCTCGTGGTGCGCGCGGCACTGATTCCCGTGTTTGTTCGCCAGATCAAAAGCCAGCGTCGGATGATGGAAATAGCGCCCGACCTCAAGAAGATTCAGGAAAAGTACAAGGGCAAGAAGGACCAGTTCTCTCGCGAGGCAATGTCTCGCGAAACGATGGCGCTCTACAGTAAGGCGGGCACGAACCCCTTCTCGTCCTGCCTTCCTTTGTTGCTCCAGATGCCGATCTTCTTTGGCCTTTTCAGCGTTCTCCAGAACGCGGCCCAGGGCCTCGCAGGCGTTTCGTTCATGACAGAAGAGCTTGCTGAAGAGTTCGGGCAAGCAGCTCTCTTTGGCCTCGCCCCCTTGCAGACGACGATGGCCTTTGCGTTGAGTGGTGAGTCAACTTTGACCCAAGAGGCAACGATTGCCGTCGTTGTTACCGCCGCCGTGATGGTGGTCATGATGTCGGCGACGCAGTTCATCACCCAGCTGCAGATTATGTCGAAGAATCAGTCACCGGCAATGAGAGAAAGCCCGATGTATCGCCAGCAGCGCATCCTGCTGTACATGCTGCCTCTCGTCTTTCTCTTCTCTGGCGTGTACTTCTCCCTGGGTGTTATGACCTATTGGCTTGTCTCGAACTTCTGGACGATGGCACAGCAGTTCATCGTTATTCGCAACATGCCAACTCCCGGTAGCGAAGCGGACATTGCTCGCGAAGCGCGCCTGGCAAAGCAGCGCGAGCGTAAAGGCATTGTGATTGTTGAAGACGAAGCTCCCCAGGAGACTGAGGAAGAGCGACGCCAGCGGGAGCAGCCGCTCGGTAAAGAGCGAGCCAAGAAGAAGAACAAGAAGAAAAAGAAGGGCCCCTAATGGCTAAGACCGAGACCGACATGGTCGTCCCCGACGAGGGTGAGCTCGCAGCAGATTACCTCGAAGCTTTGCTCGATATTGCTGATTTAGATGGCGACATTGAGATTGAACTCCGCCAGGAGCGCACCTACGTGACGGTCGGCTCTCCCGAGACTGACGACCTCGACGTGCTGTCATCTCCGGATGTTGTGCTGGCCCTGCAGGACCTGACGAGGCTTGCTGTTCAGCAGAAAACGGGAGAGTTCGCCCGTCTCGTGTTGGATGTGGGTGGCTCCCGCGACGCCAGGGCCGAAGAGCTCGGCAAGCTGGTCCGCGTCGCCATTGAGAAAATCGAAGGTGGGGCACAGTCTGCTGCTTTGCCTCCGATGAGCAGTTATGAGCGCAAGCTCGTGCACGACATGGTGAGCGAACAAGGGTTCCACTCTGCGTCTGAGGGCGAGGGCCGAGATCGGCACACCGTCATCACCGCAGCCTCCTAGGGGGAATGTTTCACGTGAAACATTCCGCTGTTGAACCAGAACCGGAGAGCGCTGCAGCGCTGTGTGGGGAATCACTGCCTGCTCTGCGGAGCTTTGCCCAAGACGTTGCTGCGTATGGTGAGGAACTGGGGCTTGTAGGGCCGAGGGAACTTGATCGCTTGTGGACCAGACACATTCTGAACTCCGCTTTGCTGGCACGGTTGGTCGGTACTGGCACACTGGCGGACATCGGATCGGGGGCTGGTTTCCCTGGTCTTGTGGTTGCCATCATGAGGCCAGATGTAGCTTGCACGCTGATTGAACCCCTCGGACGAAGGGCAACCTGGCTCGAGGACGAGAGTAGGCGCTTGGGTTTACACAACGTCACCGTCCTCAATCAGCGCGCTGAGGATGTTGTTGGACAGGCACGCTACGATTTCGTGACCGCCCGGGCGGTGAGCGCTTTGAAAACCCTAATTCCGCTCGTTGTCCCTCTCGTCCGCCCAGGCGGAGAGCTCGTTCTGATGAAGGGTGAGCGGGTTGATCAGGAAATTCGAGATGCGGCTTCGGCGCTGGTGAAGCACGGGGTACTAGATCCCAGGGTTCACATTACGGGCCCTGAGTACGGAACTGAGGAGACGCGCGTCTTTCGAGCTACAGTGGCAGACTAGGCGTGATGTTTCACGTGAAACATTGAGTAAGGGGTGGAATCGGTGAGCGCTCAGAGTTTTGACGCATCCACGCCGTTGGCGACTGAACTGGCGCACCTGACGGAACGCCGTGTGGCAATTGCGGGAGCCAATGTTCCCCAGCCCGCATCAACCCGAATCTTTACCGTGGCCAACCAAAAAGGTGGTGTAGGGAAGACGACGACGGCGGTCAATATCGCGGCAGCACTGGCGAGTTTTGGAGCCAAAGTCTTGGTGATTGACCTGGACCCTCAGGGAAACGCATCCACCGCCCTCGGGATTGACAAGCACGGCGATATCGACAGCATTTATGACGTTGTGGTGCGCGGGACACAGCTCGGCCAGGCAATCCAGGTAAGCCC
>JBIIFP010000091.1:0-3463 GCA_044237205.1 Pontimonas sp.
CCAGGGCTCTGGTGCATACATTCATAATCGCGCTTTTTCCACGGATCCAGCAGTGGTGAGCGAACACGTCCGCGCGGCCGTGGCGGCGCGAGTGCCGGGTGTTGCTCAAACGGTGAAGCATTTCCCCGGTCATGGCATGGTCTTTGCTGACACCCACAAGGTTGTCCCGAGCGTTGATGTGCCCTACGACCAGTGGCGAGCTACACACGGTGAGCCTTTTGTGGCGGGTATTGAGGCCGGAGCTGAACTGGTCATGATGGCTCACATTCGGGTCACCACGGTGAGCAAGGATCCAGCGTCGCTCTCTGATAACTGGATTGGCATCCTACGTAACGACCTCGGATTCGAGGGTGTGATCATCACGGACGATCTTCGTATGCTCAAGCGCTCCGGAGAAGAGGCCTACCAAGACCCGGCCACCGTCATGGTCCAGGCGTTGGTCGCCGGCAATGATCTCTTGATGTGGGCGGTGGACCCAGTATCGGACCCCGACTACAACACCTACGACCGCATCCTCGATGCTCTCGTGGCAGCGGTCGAGAGCGGTGTGGTCAGTGAAGAGCAGGTGGATGCGTCACTCGAGCGGGTGTTGCGACTCCGGATTGGGCTTGAACGGAACTAGTTCCCGCCCAGCTTCTTCATCTCGGCGTCAATGGCGGCGTCGGACACTAGCGGCTTCTTGGCATAGGCATCCCATCCGCCAAAAACGGCGCCGATGCCCATACCGAACATGACCCAGACAGGCCAGAAGTAGCCTTCGGGATTCGTGAGGAACCAGATCACGGTAACAATCGCCGACACGGCTGCCCACACCAATAAGTACTGCCGAAACTCGGCCTTCTTCTTGAGGCTCTTTATTGCCGCCTCGCGTAACGGGTCGCTGGATTCTTTAGCCATACTCACATTCTAAATGAGTCCCGTTGTTTGCGGAAGGGCTCAAGGTTTTGACTGCCTCCGAGCCGAGCGAACCCGGGCGATTGCCCAGAGCACTCCGACCAGAACAATCGCTAGACCGAGCCACGGCACCAATATTCCCGCCCACACGATGGTGCCAGCAAAGAACGCCAGCACGCTATCCCAGCCTCGGACCAGGCCATCAAAGAAGCCATCTGGGTCACTCGGTGTCGCATCGGCTGGCGTAATCAGGGTGATCGACAGCGTTGCGAAGAGGGTCTGGTCGCTCAAGTAATCCCGCTGGGACTGGAGGGAATCGAGTTCCGCTTGGCGTTCCGCCAAGGCTGATTCGATTGTGATGAGATCTGCGGTTGTCTCAGCGCTCACCAAGAGAGTGGTCAGCCGCTCAAGGGCAGCATCCAAAACCTCGATGCGCGCGTCGAGGTCGACCTTCTGTAGTGAGACATCAACAGTGTTGAGAGAGATTTCTTGAACTTCGCCGAGGCCCGTGATGGAAGCAACGGTCACATCGAGGTCTGACGAGGGGATGCGGGCGTCCAGGTAGGCACTCGGTTGGCCATAGTCCACGGGGGTGTAGTCAGAGCGGGAGGCGACGCGTCCCCCGGAGGCGACAACCACCGCAGTAATCTCGTCGGCCGCGGTAGTGGGATTCTCCACGGTCATTGAGAGATAGCCGGTCGTGATGACATCGGGTTCACTCTGATAGGAGGCTTTGCCATCGGCGTCCACCGCGGCCATCTCCATACTCTCCCCCACAGCCATGTCTGGCGAGGAGACTGCCATGGAGTCGTAGCTTTCTGTGACCGCCGCCTGGCAACCGCCAAGAGTGAGGAGGGCGGTGACGCCAAGAGCGAGAGCGATACGAGATGTTGTCATGGCACAACTCTAGAACGGTCGCAGCCCAAAAGCATCGTTGTCAAGGTCACAATTGGGCTGTCGATGTCCGTTGGGGTGGTATGACTGGGTACATGGACTTTCTCGATTTCCTTGGCGTCGCCCGCGCCCCGCTTCTTCATGTTGCTGTTGATGAGGGCAGTGGGCCGACCGTGATTCTGTTGCACGGGATTGCGTCATCGTCGGTGACCTTCGATTACGTGGTTCCTCTAGTGCGCGACCACCACCGCGTGATTGCTATTGATCTGCTGGGCTTTGGCGAGTCGCCAAAGCCGGTGACCTCCAACTACACGTTGGAGGAACACGTGGCGGCGCTCAAGCGCACGATCAAGTCGCTAGGCATTCGCGGTCGGGCCACCCTCGTGGGGCATTCCTTGGGCGCACTGATTTCTGCGCGCTATGCCGCGCAGAACACACACGCCCTGTCCCACCTGATCCTGGTGGCACCCCCGGTCTATTTGCCCGGCGCTACCGTGTTGGACCCCATCGAGCGCTTGCAGATGGACGCCTACCGCAGGCTCTATGACTACATGCGCTCTAATAGGGGCTTCACCCAGGCCAGTGCCCGGGCACTGGCCAAGCTGTTGCCCATCAAGAACGCCATCGAGGTGAACAGCGGGAACTGGAGGGCAATTGCGTTGTCCCTCGCGAAGTGCATTGAGTCCCAAACAACGGTGACCGACATTGCTCAGGTGAAAGTTCAGGTCGACCTTGTGTATGGCACCAGAGATGTGTTCTTGCCCCCTGCTGGACTTCGGGTGATTGAGCGTATGCGCGGCGTTGCCACCACCAGGGTTGATGGACAAGACCACTTAATTCGCCCGGGCCTTGCTACAGAGATTGTGCGCTTGATTGACAACCCCAGCCCACCCACGAGGCCGATCAGGCTGGTTAAGGCCTAAGCGACGAGGAACGCCCGCAGCGCAGCCATCGTCTCGGCTGGCTTGTCACGGTGGACGCTGTGACCAGCTCCTTCGATGACCTCGTAGCTGAAGTTTTCATTGGCAGCCAGCATGTCGGTGGCGTAGTCGCCAGAGAACATGCTGCCAAGCCCCTGCTCACCGCCGAGGACGTGGGTCGGAACACTGACTGACGTGGCGTAGTCGGTGACATCCCAGGGGTCGTTGTCATGCACAGCGCGCTCGAGTGCAAACAGGCTGGCTGATCGGTTCGCCTGGATTCTGAGTTCCCAATCCAGCGGGTGCCACTGGGGGTTGAGCGCGGCAACGTCCTCCACAGTCTGCGTCGAGTGGCCCAGGCGCTGGTTCTCCAGAACCTGGAGCCTGGTGGCGTCATCCAGCGAGAGCGCTGGGTCGATCAACACCAGTTGCTTGGCCCAGGTGGGTTTTCTGCTGCTCGCGACGACGGCGCTTGCCGCTCCAATGGAGTGTCCAATCACCAGGCCCCAGGTGGTGGAGCCCTCGGGGGTGGTGGCCTCCAAGTCGGAGGCAAAATCGGTTATGGCGTAAGTGCTGGCCCGGGGTGCGCTGCCGTGGCCACGCAGATCAACGGCGGTCGCTGACCAGCCGTCGCTGGCGAGAGCTTCCATGACCTGCCAGCAGGTGGCAGCGGAGGAACCCAAACCATGAACCATTAAGGCTGTCTTCAGGGCGCTCTTACTGCCCCAGTGCAGGCGGGGGAGAGTGAGGGTGTG
>JBIIFP010000024.1:0-19612 GCA_044237205.1 Pontimonas sp.
CCAGCTCAAGCCGGTTTGTGAACACCCGCGAGACCTTATAGAAGTCCTGCTCGAATCGGGCCTCGCGTTGAACGAGGCCTGCCATGGTCAACACTTCGTGCCAGTCTTCGGGGGCGACGCCACTTTGTTCCAGACGGCTCACCATCTCGCGGACCATGCGGTCAACGATTTCACTGGCGGTGATGCCCGGCTCAAATGTGTAGGTAGCGGGGAAAAGATAGCCCTCAAGCGTTCCAGTGGGGCTATCGATTCCATACGCGCCAGGATCCGCCACAGCCTCCACAAACTCCGAAGTGGGAAGCCCTGCTGCTGCAGCCATGATCTCGATGGCTTGCTCCAAGGTCTTGCCCTCGGGAATCGTGAACTCGACCTGAAAACGATTCGCTGGATCCAGCAGGGCCGCAATCGCGCTCTCCCCCGACATTCCCGTCAGCAACTGATAGGTGCCTGGTTGAAATACGATGCTCGTATCGGTGAGCAAGATCGAATAGACAGCCTCAAATGACGCTGTCACCCCAGCCTCAGCCAGCTTCCGCGCAACGGTTTCGCCAATATCACCAGGGGCAATGACGATATCGATAACGGGTTGCGCTCCAGAACCCTCGAAATCAAGAATCTCCTCGGCGGCAAAGTAGTCAACGACGCGAGTCCCGTACTCATTCCACAACAGCCAAACACCAGAGCCACTCAACACCAGCACCAGGACCGTCACGATAGCGAATATGGTCTTGCCGCCAGATTTACGGGGCGGCTTCTGCTCCCGCAGTTCTCGCCGCGCAGGCAAAGGGACGGCAGAATTCTGCGGTGTCAGAGGTGGCAGCGTGCTGAAAATACGATCGAAGTCTGCGTCATTCACCATGGGCTCTCGGGTTGTCTAACACGTACCCGCCTGCCACCCCCAGACTGCGCTCGGAATCCAATGTGTGTTGCAAAAGAATAACAGCGGCAACCTGGTCCACCACTGAACGGTGCGATCGTGTAGATCGCCCAGCGCTGTGCAGCGCACTAGTCGCGGACACCGTGCTCAAGCGCTCATCGACCATGCGCACCGGCGCCACACCGAGCGCCTCGATCTCGCGTGCAAATGCTTCAGCGTCTTCGGTGGAGGCGGTCCGCTCTCCCTGCAGGTTGATGGGTAAGCCCACCACGATCTCGAGGGGCTCATACTCCAGGACCAGCCCAGCTATCTCCAGGAGCGCTGTCTCCCTGCCAAGGGTCGCCACGGGCACCGCCATCGTGCCGTGCGGATCCGAACGGGCAACACCAACTCGGGCTTGACCAACATCTATCCCCAGTCGGATGCCCTCGCGCACTAGGACTGCCCCAACTCCACCACTACAGCAGCCAACGCGGCCTGAAGCGCGGCGCCTTCCGGGCCACCGCCCTGGGCGAGCCCCGGCTTGCCTCCACCGCCACCGCCCATGATGGTCGACGCGGTTTTCACTAGGTTGCCGGCGTGGACACCAGCACTAATACCGGCCGGATTTGCTGCGACCACGATGGTTCCTCTGCCCTCGGATACAGACCCCAGCGCGACAGCTGCGGGCGAATCTCCCAGGCCTGAAAGAACACTGGTCGCTAGAACCCTGATGTCGTCGGCGCCGAGGCTTTCGGAGAGCACCTCGGCAACAACCGAGACACCAGCAATATCGATTGCGCCCTTCACCAACACGGGTGCCAGGGCTCCAGTCGCGGCCTGCGCGGTCTTGGCCACTTGACGCTCAAGGGTCTTCACCTGGCCCAGAAGGTCTTCGATACGACCGGGCAATTCTTCTCTCGGCGTCTTCAAGAGCTGGGTGATTCGGCGCACGATGGACTTCTCGAGCGAGAAGTCGGCAACCGCAGCGCTCCCCACAAGAGCCTCAATACGGCGGGCAGTCGAGCTCACGGAGCTTTCTCCCAGAAGTGTCACCACCCCAATCTGCGACGAGCGCCCCACGTGTGTCCCGGCACAGAGCTCTCGTGACCACGGGCCGCCAATATCGACCATGCGGACAAGGTCGCCGTACTTCTCTCCAAAGAGAGCCATCGCTCCGGCAGCCTTGGCTTCAGCCACGGGCATGATCTTCGTGGACACTTCCAAGTCATCGCGAATTGCGTTGTTGGTGATCTCAGAGATTGCCGACTGCGCATCATCAGAGAGAGCTTGGTTCCACGAAAAGTCGAGTCGCATATAGCCGGGGCGGTTCAGCGACCCTGCCTGCGTCGCATGAGAACCGAGCGTGTCCCGAAGAGCAGCGTGAATCAAGTGAGTTGCCGAGTGAGCGCGTGCCCCTTCGTAACGGGTGAGCGGATCAACAACGGCCTTGACCGTATCCCCCACGCCAATCTCTCCCTCGGTAATCACTACGGTGTGACTAATCAGGCCTGGAACTGGCTTCTGAACATCAGACACAACGGCGCGGAATCCTGGCCCTTCAAGGACGCCCTGATCGGAGACCTGGCCACCCGCCTCGGCGTAGAGGGGCGTCTCGGCAAGAATTACCTCGACGGCCCGCCCTGCACTGGCACGCGTGACCGATTCTCCGTCGAGCAGAAGGCCCAGCACCGTTGTTTCCAACTCAAGTAGTGCATAGCCCACAAATGCGGTCTCGCCCGAAGCCCGGAACTCGCCATAGACCGTCAGATCTGCCCGGGTGCTCTTCTTGGACTTGGCGTCTGTTTTCGCGCGATCACGTTGGGCCAGCATCAGGGTGTCAAAAGCCTCGCGGTCAACGCTGAGACCGGCTTCGGCCGCCATTTCCAACGTCAGATCGATGGGGAACCCGTAGGTGTCATGAAGCAAAAACGCGGTGTCACCAGAAAGTGATGTTTTGCCCTTGGCAGAGGTGTCTGCCACCGCGAGGTCAACGATGCTGGTGCCCGCCTCCAAGGTCTTGAGGAACGACTCCTCTTCGGCGATAGCAAGTTGGCTCACCCGAGAAAACTCTGTGGCAACATCCGGGTAGCTCGCGGACATGGCGTCCCTGGATGCCGCGAAGAGCTCCGGAAAACTTGCGTCGTGGTAGCCCAGTAGCCGCATCGAACGAATGCTTCGGCGCAGCAGGCGCCTTAGGACGTATCCTCGACCCTCGTTGGCTGGCACAACACCATCGGTCATCAACATCAGAGCGGACCGGATGTGATCAGCAATGACGCGCATCCGAACGTCGTCCTCGATGTTTGCGCCATAGCGGCGCCCCGAAAGCTCCCCAGCCTTATCGAGAACGGGCCGAACCTGATCAATTTCATACATGTTCGCAACGCCCTGCTTGAGGAAAGCGACGCGCTCCATGCCCATGCCGGTGTCGATGTTCTTCTGGGGCAGCTCGCCGACTATGTCAAAGTCAACTTTGCTGCGCACGTTATCGATGAGGTACTGCATGAACACGAGGTTCCAGATCTCTATGTACCGGGTGTCATCAACGGCCGGGCCGCCATCTGGACCGTGCTGGGGCCCTCGGTCGAAGTAAATCTCGGAGCAGGGACCGGCGGGCCCGGGCTGACCCGTTGACCAGTAGTTATCTTCGCGTCCCATGCGCTGAATACGAGCCTCGGGGAGCCCCGCAACGGACTTCCAAATTCCTGCAGCCTCGTCGTCGTCCTCATAGACAGTGACCCAGAGCTGGCTCTCGTCAAAGCCGAGGCCCCCATCGGACTCGTCCATCGTCAGCAGCTCCCAGGCGAACTCAATCGCGCCTTGCTTGAAATAGTCGCCGAAGGAAAAGTTGCCATTCATCTGGAAGAAGGTTCCGTGACGGGTAGTTTTCCCCACCTCTTCGATGTCGAGGGTGCGAATACATTTCTGCACACTCGTTGCTCTCGGGTAGGGCGCTGGGACCACACCGGTCAGATACGGAATGAAAGGCACCATGCCGGCAACCGTGAACATCAGCGTGGGGTCGTCGCTTACCAGAGATGCAGAAGGCACCACCGTGTGCCCGCGGTCACCGAAGTAGGTGAGCCAACGGCGCTGAATGTCTGCGGTTTCCATCAATCCCTCTTTTAGCGGTGGCTAACTCATCCACGGTACGACTGTTTGAAACCCTCAACAAAGGAGATGAGCGTGGCGCGGGCACGGCCAAAGAACTCGCGACCCTCGGGCGTTTGGTTGACCAGATGAGCAAGCACGAAACCCGCTACGACACCAACAAGAGCGGTAATAAACCGAACCATATGTCCTCCTCCATCATCCTCACCCGGGCCCAAAAAACACTGTGGTGGGGAAGCGTAAGCTCCCCCACCACAGTAGAGGTTTTCTAGCGAGCCGCGTAGTACTCGACGACCAGCTGCACTTCACAGGTCACGGGGACCTCTGCGCGCTTGGGGCGACGAACCAAGACGGTCTGCAACTTGTCCAACTCGACCTCGATGTACGAGGGGGTCGGTGGAAGCACATCAACGTGTCCACCAGCTGCGGCAACCTGGAAGGGCTCCATCTCTTCGCTGCGAGGTTTGACGTGGATCATCTGACCAGGCTTGACACGGAACGATGGACGGTCAACCAGCTCGCCATTGACCAAGATGTGGCGGTGAACCACCATCTGACGGGCCTGAGCCATTGTGCGAGAAAATCCGGAGCGCAATACCAGCGCATCAAGGCGCATTTCAAGGAGCTCGACCAGGTTCTCACCGGTCAGGCCCTGGCTCTTGCGAGCCTCCTCGAAAACGCGACGAAGCTGTGCTTCACGGATTCCGTACTGAGCCCTTAGGCGCTGCTTCTCGCGAAGACGCACTGCGTAGTCACTGTCAGTCTTGCGCTTGGTGCGACCGTGCTCTCCGGGAGCATAGGGGCGCTTCTCTAAATACTTCGCTGCCTTCGGGGTCAGCGCGATGCCCAGCGCCCGGGACAGTCTGGTCTTGCTTCTGGTACGTGAACGAGTTGACACGAAAAATTTCTCCTAGATACGTGGTTGGCGCACAGCGCCTGAGACATAACAAGTGAGGGAATTGGCGGAGGGGCCGCGGCTACAGCGTGCCCATCGCAGATCAGTAACACGCAGCCGCACGGTTATCTGGTCTGTGACCAGCGATAACGGTAGCACAATTACTCTTCTCTGCTCGATTCGGTGGTGGAGGCATCAAGGATGGCCCGAATTGCAGCCTGCCGTTTAGCCAGTTCGCCCTCAAAACCTCTAGAGCCGGGCTTATAGAACGAGGCTCCCCGGACTGCCTCAGGAGCATACGCTTGGGCAACGATGCCAGCGTCAGAGTCGTGGGGATACAGGTAGCCGCGACCATGACCAAGTCGGTCGGCACCGGCGTAATGGGTGTCACGAAGATGCGATGGCACCTCGCCAAGAAGGCCCGCACGAATGCTCGACTGCGCTTCGTTAATCGCCATATAGGCTCGGTTCGACTTTGGCGCGAGGGCAAGATAGATGGTGGCTTCGGCAAGAGGAATCCTGCCCTCTGGCATTCCAATCAATGCCACCGCCTGCGCTACGTCAACGGCAATCGCCAGCGCTGTCGGATCGGCGAGCCCAATATCCTCTGAGGCCAAAATGATGAGGCGCCGCGCGATAAACCGGGGGTCCTCGCCCGCCTCGATCATTCGAGCGAGATAGTGCAGAGCCGCATCGGCGTCACTGCCCCGCACGGACTTGATAAACGCACTGATCACGTCATAGTGCGCGTCACCATCGCGGTCGTAGCGCACCATCGCGCGGTCAACCGCCAAAGCCACGTGTTCATCACTGATCCGCCGCGAATCATCGGAACCAGAGGCCACCATCGCTGCGGCTTCGAGTGAGCCGAGCGCCTTCCTGGCATCACCACCGGAGAGCCTCACCAGCAGTTCGATGGCTTCCGGATCGACCTCAAAAGCCCCTGCCAGACCCTGGGGGTGAGCGATGGCTCGGGCAAGAACGGTCTCGATGTCGCGGGGTTCCAAGGATGAGAGGGTGACGACGATGGACCGGCTGAGAAGCGGCGAAATCACGGAGAAAGAGGGGTTTTCCGTCGTTGCTGCCACCAGGACAATCACCCCGTTCTCAACACCTGGTAACAGGGCGTCCTGCTGGGCTTTGGAGAAACGGTGAATCTCGTCGAGAAAAAGAACTGGTGCGACGCCGGTGGTGTCACCGATTGTTCGGGCATGCGCGAGGACGTCACGGACATCCTTAACACCCGCGGTCACGGCCGAAAGCTCCACGAATTCCCTACCAGATGACCGTGCGATAACGCTGGCAATCGTGGTTTTTCCCGTCCCCGGTGGCCCCCACAGGACCACAGAACTTGCAGAACCGCGATGACCGGGGTCAGCTAACGCTCGCAGTGGCCCTCCAGCAACCAGCGCACGGTCTTGGCCGATTACGTCATCCAGGGTGTGCGGACGCAAAGCCACCGCAAGGGGTAGCGGTGCTTTCCACAAACTCTCCTGGGACATGAACCCATGCTAGTCAAGGCCATCCCCCTCGCCATCTAGGATGGGGATGTGGGGAACCAATTCGTCCAAGGGAGTTCTTGTGGCAAGTGAGAATCGAGCGAAACGTGAACAACTTCGCGTGTTCCAAGCCCGCCAGGTACTCCAGGCTTCCAAAAAGAGCCGATTACGCAAAGATCAGTGGCTCTCCATCGGCGGAGCTCTCGCAGCGGTAACGCTTGCCTCCCTCGCCATCTTTGGCTATGTAACGTTCGGTCCCGGCACTCCAGCGAAGGCTCCCGATAGTGCGTTGAGCGAGAATCGCGAGTGGACTGGTGAGATTATGTTCGGCGACGTTGAGGTCGGCATCGTCCTCGATGGCGTCAACGCTCCGCAGGCGACAGCGAACTTCGTCGATCTCGCCTCCAAGGGCTTCTATGACGGCGTGAGCTGCCACAGTTTGAGTATTGAGGTTGTTTTCGTCATGCAGTGTGGGGATCCCACCGGAACGGGAACCGGAGGCCCTGAGTACCGCTTTGGGCCCATCGAAAACGCGCCAATTGTTCAGAGGTATCCAGCGGGCACCATCGCCATGTCGAGAATCGGAAACAACGCCGAGAGCCAAGGGAGCCAGTTCTTCATCGTCTACAAGGACAGCACTCTCCCTAACGATGAGGTCGGTGGCTACACGGTACTTGGTCGCATCACCTCCGGCCTGGAGGAATTCGTGGAGGCCTACGTCACTCCTGGGACGATCGACGACGCCCCGAACGGTGTCCCCGCAGTGGCTCCTGATATCAGAACCATCACAATCCGATAAGTCTTGGTCATTAGGCCTTCTCGCATCCAAGCGTTGGAGTAGGCTAATCGCCGGCTAGTACCCCACCCGCATTGAGGAGCCATGGCAACAAGCGCTGACGCTTTTGGTCGTGTTGACGACGACGGCACTGTCTCTGTTCGTGAAGGTGAGTCTTGGCGTGCGGTCGGAAGCTTTCCCGATGGCACCCGAGACGAGGCCCTCGCCTATTTCACGAGGAAGTTTGACGACCTCGAGGCGACCGTGTCCCTTGCAGAGCAGAGGGTGAAGGCTGGCGCCGCGGTGCGCGACATTACCAAGCAACTCGATCGCCTCGACAAAGACCTGGTGGAGCCAGCCGCTGTGGGCGACATTGTCGCTTTGCGCGAGCGCGTCCAGGCCCTGCGGGAAAAACTCCCCACTCTCGAGGCGAAGCAGGATGAGGCCAGCCAGGCAGCGGTAGCGGAAGCGCTCGCCCACCGGGAAAAGATTGTTGCCGACATGGAGGCCATCGCGTCTCAAGACCCCAGCAAGGTTCGCTGGAAGCAGGCCACTACGACAATGACAGAGCTCTTTGAGGCGTGGCAGAGCCATCAGCAGACAGGGCCGCGCGTCCCCAAGAAAACAGCTGATGAGCTCTGGACTAGGTTCCGGACGGCTCGCAACACCCTGGAAAAGGCCCGTCGCGCGTTCTTCCAAGACCTGGACAAGGCCTCCA
Organism: Pontimonas sp.; assembly: GCA_044237205.1. Lineage (GTDB taxonomy): Bacteria > Actinomycetota > Actinomycetes > Actinomycetales > Microbacteriaceae > Pontimonas. The sequence continues at coordinate 7,858 of JBIIFP010000024.1, forward strand.
AAGAAGCCAAAACTGCCAAAAAAGACTTAATCGCCGCGGCGGAAGCGCTGGTAGAGAAGGGCGCCGCAGGGATCACCAGCTACCGAAACCTCCTTGCACAGTGGAAAGAGGCACCCCGGGCATCAAAATCCGTTGAAGATGGCTTGTGGGCACAGTTTAAGAAGGCAGGCGATGCCCTCTATGGTGCCAAAGCCGAGGAAGACAAGCGCGACGATGAGACCAACGCCGTCAATGCCGAGAGCAAAAAGGCCCTGCTGGCAGAGTTTGCAGACGTCCTCTCACTGACAGACCGTGACCAGGCAAGTCAGCGCCTGCGCACCTTCCACACTCGCTTCGCAGCGCTTGGCCCCGTACCGAAGAAGGATTTGCGCGCGATTGACGACCAGGTCAAAAAGCTTGATGCGCACGTAAAGTCGCTTGAGCAAGAGTTTTGGACCAAGAACGACCCCGAGAAGAAGGCGCGCAGCGAGTCGATGACCGGCCAGCTGACTGCGGCCATCGAAGAACTTGAATCCAAAATCCAGGGTGCTAGTGGAACCGATAAGTCAGACCTCGAGTCGGAGCTCGCCACCAAAAAAGCCTGGCTCGCGGTCCTCAACTAGAGCCACTTCTCCACAGCTTTCCCCTCTCCCGGGCAGCAGATGCTTCCGCGCTGCATGATGTGCCCATGACCATCACTCATCGTGAGTACTCAGCTCTTCGCGCCGGAACCGCCCTGCGCATTGGATCGATTGTGTGGCCACGTCCGTACTTTCCCACCATTCACGAGCGCGCCGCTCTCGTTGCGGGACTCATCCCCTCGTGGGCGATTGCTAGTGGCCGCACGGCCGGGTGGGTATGGACCGGCATGGGCCTCCCTGAACCATGGAACGTGTTGAGGCCCCCTCAACCCGCACCCTCACCGCTTGATCGGATGGAGTGGGGTGCCAGGACTTTGAACCCAGCCCACCATCCAGTCGAATACTTCGAGGGATTAACGCTCGTGGCTCCAGAAGCCACCGTTCTCGACATCTTGCTGAGAGATGACTGCCCAGACACCTCTGGCGCGCAGGTGATGATGCTGAGTGAAAGCTCGACGGAGCTTCTCAGGCACCGGTGTTTGGCGAGAAGAACTACTTCGGGACAACGAAACCGACTAGAGACACTCCTCGCCGCTGTTGATGCTCTGAGGCGGCGTTATCCCGACATCACTCGATAAACGTCATACACCGCATCAATGCGCCGCACGGCATTCAGCACGCGGTCCAAGTGGGTCACATCACCCATTTCGAAGACAAAGCGGGAAAGAGCCAAGTGATTGTCGGAGGTATTCACGGTGGCAGACAGGATGTTCACGTGGTGCTCAGAGAGGACCCGGGTCACATCGGACAGAAGGCCTGGGCGGTCGAGGGCTTCAATCTGAATGTGGACGAGGAACACACTTCCCTTCGTTGGGGCCCACTCGACCTCAATTATCCTGTCGGGGCTGCCCTGCAAAGATCCGATGTTGGTGCAGTCTCCGCGGTGGACAGAGACCCCTGTTCCCCGGGTGACGAAACCAATAACCGTGTCACCGGGGACCGGCGTACAGCACCGGGCAAGCTTCACCAGGATGTCGGGTGCTCCGCGGACCAGGACACCAGACTGGCTCACACGGGCGGGAATCCTCCCCCGCGCTGGGCCAGAGAAAACGTCGTCATCGGCATCCTGATCTGAGTGGACAACACCCACGACCTTCTCAATCACCGACTGGGTGGACACGTGGCCCTCACCCACGGCCGCGTACAACTCTTCAACATCGCGGAACTTCAGTGCCGCTGCAACGCTTGCCACCGACTCCTGATTCATCAGCTTCTGGAGTGGAAGATTCTGCTTGCGCATCGCACGAGCAATGGCGTCCTTGCCCTGTTCAATGGCCTCGTCACGCCGTTCTTTCGTGAACCACTGGCGAATTTTGCTCCTGGCGCGCTGACTGGTGACGAAGTTCATCCAGTCTTGGCTGGGCGCGGCGTCTGGACTCTTGGACGTGAAAATCTCAACAGAGTCGCCACTGGAGAGGGGGGTATCAAGGGGCACGAGACGCTGGTTAACCTTGGCGCCCATCGTTCGGTGGCCGACCTCTGTGTGGACCGCATAGGCGAAGTCCACCGGAGTCGCCCCGGAGGGCAATCCGATGACTTTGCCCTGGGGAGTAAAGACGTAGACCTCTTTGGCGCCGATTTCATAGCGCAGGGTCTCGAGGAACTCGGTGGGATCAGTAGTCTCTGCTTGCCAGTCAGAAAGGTGGGCTAACCAGGCCATGTCCGTCTCGTGAGAGAAGGCATCCTTGTCCTTGCCGCTGGCGGTGCGCTCTTTGTACTTCCAGTGCGCAGCAACGCCAAACTCGGCCCGTTGATGCATCTCAACGGTGCGGATTTGAATCTCGACGGGGCGGCCCTCGGGGCCAAACACCGTGGTGTGGAGTGACTGATAGAGGTTGAACTTGGGCGTTGCGATGTAGTCCTTGAAGCGGCCAGGCATGGGATTCCATCTCGCGTGAACCGCGCCGAGCACCGCGTAGCAGTCTCGAATCGAGGAGACCAAGATTCGGATGCCGGTCAGGTCATGAATGTCGTTGAAGTCACGCCCCCGGCTTACCATTTTTTGGTAGATGGAATAAAACTGTTTGGGACGACCGCTCACCTCCGCCTTGATTCTGGCCTGGCGTAAATCGTCGTTCACGGCATCAATCACGCGCTCCACATAGGCGTCGCGCTCGGGAGAGCGGTTCTTGACCAGTGACTCCAATTCGACATAGATCTTGGGATGCAACACAGCGAATGCCAGGTCCTCAAGCTCCCATTTCAGGCTCTGAATTCCCAGGCGATGGGCCAATGGAGCATAAATATCTAGGGTTTCCTGCGCCTTCTTCGCCGCTGACTCAGGATTCACGAAGCCCCAGGTCCTCGCGTTGTGAAGCCGGTCGGCTAGTTTCACCAGAAGAACTCGGATGTCTTTGGACATCGCGACAATCATCTTGCGGACAGTCTCAGCCTGAGCGTGGTCACCGTATTTGACCTTGTCGAGTTTGGTAACACCATCGACGAGCATGGCAATCTCTTCACCAAAGTCTTTACGGAGCTGATCGAGCGAGTAATCAGTATCCTCGACCGTGTCGTGCAGCAGAGCCGCAACAATCGTGACGGGGCCGATGCCGAGGTCCGCAAGAATCTGAGACACCGCCAGAGGGTGGGTGACGTAGGGCTCTCCACTTTGCCGGGTTTGGCCCTCGTGGAATTTCTCGGCAACCTTGTAGGCCCGCTCGATAAGACCGGTGTCCGACTTTGGGTGATTCTTCCGAACAGTCCGAGTGAGCGCATCAAGACCATGGGAGGCTGGTGACTTGGAGAACAGCCTAGGTAGGAGCGACCGCAGGCTCGAGGGCGCGGGGGTCTGCAACTCAGTCACCGGGCACCACCTCTCGCGCTGACACCAGTGTACGAGGAGGGACCGTTAAGTCGGTGAGTGTTAGCGAACCGCGCCGGTGGCTGGCCTAGGCGCCTTGACCTTGGTGCCCTGTTTCTGGTGCTCCGGTTCGTTCTCACGTAGGTGCACATACAGCGGAGCCGCGATAAACACGCTCGAATAGGTCCCAGCAATCATTCCCACAAACAGCGCGACAGCGATATCGCGCAACGTTCCCGCACCCAAGAGTGCTGACCCGATAAACAGGATCGAGCCCACGGGCAACAGGGCGACAACCGAGGTGTTGATCGAACGCACCAGGGTCTGATTGACCGCAAGGTTCACCGACTCAGCAAAAGTACGCCGACTCTCTTCGCCGTCGTGCTGGGTGTTTTCCCTAACCTTGTCGAAGACAACCACCGTGTCATAAAGCGAATAGCCCAAAATCGTGAGCAGCCCAATCACCGCTGCGGGGGTAATTTCGAAACCGAGCACGCCATAGATTCCGGCCGTAATCACGAGGTCGTGGGCCAAAGCAATGAGCGCCGCAAGCGACATCTTCCAGGTGCGGAAGTACAACGCCATCACAATCGAGACAAGAACCAGGAATACACCTAGGCCAATAAGCGCCTGGCGGGTGATGTCCTGGCCCCAGGTTGCTCCAATGAACGATGCGGTGACCTGCTCGACCGACACGTCGTAAGCCTCTGCCAGGTCAGTCCTCAGCCCGGTGGTTTCCCCGTCTGTGAGCTGCTCGGTCTGAACGCGGATCGAGTCGCCACCAACAATCGACACTCTCGGGTTTGAGTCCTGGCCGACGACCTCATGAACCGTGTCGAGTGCGACCTGTTCGGAAAGCAACGGCGGCTGGGATACTCGGAACTCAGAGCCCCCACGGAACTCAATTCCGAAGCTAAAACCACCGCGCAGAATCGTGAGCACGATTGCTAGGGCAACGACAGCCCCACCGATGAGATACCAACGAACCCGGTTGCCCACAAAGTTAAATGACTTCTCGCCCGTGTAGAGCGCGTTTCCGAACTGTGTAAGACGGGACATTACTTCTTCTTCCCTTCCAGGGCTGCTGCATCCGCAGCTTTACGCTCGGCGATAGTCTGACGGCGCTTAGCTTCGTGAGCGCTCTTCTTCCTAGCCACAGGTGCAACATCAACCGGGTCGCGAAACTTCGCACGACCGCGATAGACAGCCCCCAACGCCTTGGGGTCGAGACCGCTCAGGGGGTGTCCCTCGCCAAAGAACCGCGTGCGCCCCAGCACCTGCATCAGCGGGTGCGTGAACAGTGCGACGATGATGAGGTCGACGATTGTGGTCAATCCCAAGGTGAAGGCAAAGCCTCGGACGTTGCCCACCGCAAGAATGAAAAGGACGGCAGCTGCGAGGAAGCTCACCGCGTCTGAGGCGACGATGGTCCGAAAAGCCCGTTTCCACGCCGCCGAGATGGCGGATCCGACAACCCGGCCATCTCGGAGCTCGTCACGAATGCGTTCGAAGAGGACGATGAAGGAGTCGGCGGTAATACCAATCGCCACAATCAGACCGGCGATACCAGCGAGAGAGAGACGATAGCCCTGGGCATTAGAGAGGTAAGTGATGAGCAAATATGTCAGCGTAAATGCAGTAGCCAGAGAGAAAACCGTGACGAAGCCCAACACCCGATACTGGAAGAGCGAATACACCACGACCAACACCAAACCGATGGCACCAGCGAGCAGACCGCTCTGAAGCTGCGAGAGACCGAGCGTTGCCGTAATCGTTTCGGCGCTCTGAACTTCAAACCCAATGGGCAGGGCACCAAACTTGAGTTGATCGGCGAGGGTTTCCGCGGATTCCTGGGTGAACGAACCACTAATCTGCGGGCGCCCATCGGTGATCGCGGACAGGGTTCTAGGCGCGCTAATCACCCTGCCATCGAGAACAATCGCAAACTGGTTCTGCACACCCTCCAGTCCAACTAGGCGCTCGGTCACCGAACGGAAGCTTGCGGTCCCAGCCTCGTCGAACTCGAGGAAGACGCCCCACTCCGTGGTGACCGTGCCCTGCGGGCCGGGCACGAGGCCGGAAATGGCATCCTGAATGGTCTCGCCGCCAACCTCCACGGGCCCGAGAACAAACTTGCTAAACCCATCGGCAGAACAAATCACTAGAGGCCGCTCGGGATCAGCCACGCTGCTGCCGAGGCCATCCAGCTGATCACACGAGAGTTCGTTATAGGCACGATCGATCGCTGGGGTGATCCACGCCAGATCGCTCGCGCTCTCCGGGGTTCGATCCGGTGCAGGCTCGTCGTATGGATTGAAACTGGCTGGTCCCTCTGCCGGAGCTTCCTCACTCACGAAGGTCGTTTGAAGCACGGGCCTGAATTCAAGCTTTGCAGACGAACGGATGCGCTCCAAGGTTGCAGGGTCGGGGGTACCGGGAATGGCAACCACAACGTTTGCCCCGCCCTGGGTAGTTACTTCTGCCTCTGCGACGCCACCGGCGTCCACGCGTTGACGGATGATGGCAACCGCTTGATTCAACTGTTCTTCTGTAACTGTCTGGCCCTCGGCAAGCTGAGGAGCCAAGATGATTTGGGTTCCACCCTGGAGGTCGAGCGCCAGTTTCGGCGTCCACGATCCGCCTTCTTGCCACACCGACCACGCGTTACCCCCGATAAGCACGACAAAAATCGTGGCAAGCCACGCAAAGCGTTTCCACGCACCAGCGACACGGAAGTTTGACACCACGAGGGAATTCTCTCTATCGGAGGACTGGCGAGCTTAGGACTTCTTGTCTGAAGCGGCCTCGGTGGAGGCGCCGTCAGTTTCGTCCTCTTCAACCACTTTGGTCAGTGTCTGGCGGTGAACCCGAACCTTGACACCCTTAGCGACTTCCAAGACCGCAACGTTCTTCTCTTCGTCAATCTCTATGACCTTCGCAAAAAGACCAAAAGAGGTCATAACCTCAGCGCCTGGCTTGAGCTTTTCCCCAAGCTCCGCTTGGGTCTTACGCTGCTTGCGTGAATTGCGAATCATGAAATAGATGAGCAGTCCAAGGACTGCGATCATAAACAGCGAAATCGGATCCATGAGGAACCACAAGCCTTTCGATTACACCAACGGGAAGTTCAGGGTACCCAGTAACTATAGGTCATTCCGGCCTGGAGCTTCATGACCCAAGTGTGTATAAGCCGCAGACGTCGCGAGTCGACCACGCGGAGTTCTCTGAATAAATCCTTGGCGAACGAGGAAAGGCTCGACCACTGACTCGATAGTCTCCGCTTCCTCCCCCACCGAGACCGACAGGGTGCCAAGCCCCACCGGCCCGCCCCCAAATCTCGTGATCAGAATTTCAAGCACGGCACGGTCTAGGCGGTCAAGACCAAGTTCATCGACGTCATAGACCTTAAGGGCGGCCTGAACGGAGGCGATGGTGGGAGTGGCGTCGTGAACCAACACGTAATCTCTCACTCTCCTCAAGAGCCTGTTCGCGATTCGGGGGGTGCCCCTTGAGCGTCCCGCGATTTCGCTCAGCGCGGCACTGGGCCAGGAGAGTCCGAGCACCTTGGAGGAGCGCTCCAGTACGGTCGTGAGCTCATCTTCGGAGTAGAACTCCAGGTGAGCGGTGAACCCAAAACGATCGCGCAGCGGGCCAGGCAAGAGCCCCGAACGCGTGGTTGCACCGACAAGGGTGAACGGGGCGAGCTCGAGGGGCAGCGTGGTCGCTCCAGCGCCCTTGCCCACCATGATGTCGATGCGAAAATCCTCCATGGCGAGATAGAGCATCTCTTCGGCTGGCCGTGCCATTCGATGAATTTCATCGATAAACAGCACCTCGCCGGGCACCAAGGATGACACCACCGCTGCCAAATCCCCGGCGTGGTTGATAGCGGGACCACTGGTGATGCGGAGTGACTGACCCGTCTCCTCCGCCACAATCATCGCCAGCGTCGTCTTACCAAGCCCAGGAGGCCCCGAGAGCAAAATGTGGTCTGGCGTGCGATTTTGCTTCTGCGCGGCCTGGAGCAGGAGCACCAGTTGCTCTCGCACTTTGGCCTGACCCACAAAATCGTCCAGCGTCCGGGGTCGGAGCGCGCCTTCGAACTGGACCTCGTTGTCAGACCCCAGCGACGGTTCCAGAGGGCTTTCGCTCACGACCTTGCCTCCCGGTTGGTGTTGGGCCCCAGGATAGTCAGAGCCTGGCGAAGAAGCGCGTTCGCCTCCACAGGTGCATCGGGGTTCGCCTCAAGGGCGCGCTGAACTCCCTCTTTGGCCACGCGGTCCGACCAGCCCAAGCCGACGAGAGCCTGGATGACGGACTGCCGCACGATGTCCTGGACGGCTGAACCAGGGACGCTCGCGCCCGAAGCACGGCTGGGCTTGCGCTCAAAGGAGCCTTGCAGTGAGAGCACGATGAGTTTCGCTGTCTTCGGTCCAATTCCGCTGACTGATCGAAAGGCAGCGTCGTTTTCCTGAGCGATAGCGTCGTAGATTTCCTCCGCCGAGAGCTGGCTCAATACCGCCATGGCCGACTTGGGCCCAACTCCCGTGACACTGCGCAGCAGGTCGAACATGTCGAGCTCCTCTGGGGTATCAAACCCAAAGAGAGAAACCTGATCTTCGCGCGGGATGTACGCCGTGTGAACAAGGACATCCTCGCCCTCACGGACCGCCAGCGCCAGACGATCGGCAACGGTGACGCGGTAACCAATCCCAGAAACATCAACAATCAGGTCATTGCCGGCGCGCCTCAGCAGCGTTCCCCGAATCAATGCGATCACCTTTGTAGCCTAGGTCTCCTCGCTTTGGCTTCGGCGTCCCGCCACGCCTGCTGTGCAGGAGTCGTCGAGGGCCCCGGCTGCGCGATGGAACCAGGAACCCCCCGCCACGCCTCGGTAATCGCGAGCGCCAATGCATCAGCGGCATCTGCTGGTTGGGGTATTTCCGAAAGCCCTAAAATTCGCTGAACCATGTGGCCTACTTGAGCCTTGTTGGCCCTGCCATAACCCGTCACAGCCGCCTTGACCTCGCTCGGTGTCCGCATCGATACGGGTATTCCTCGCTCAAATGCCAAGGCCAAAACGACTCCGCTGACCTGAGCAGTCCCCATCACTGTTCGAACGTTGTGCTGTGCAAAAACACGCTCAAGCGCAATCACATCGGGCTTGTGGTCATCGAAAACCTGAGCGAGCAGTCGCGCCATGCCACCGACCCTCGCGCTCGAATCATCATCTGCTGGAGTGCGGAACACTTCGACGTGGACAAGGCTTACATTTCTGCCAGGCCCATGAGTAATCACTCCCACACCCAATCGGGTGAGACCGGGGTCCACACCGAGGATGGTGGTCATAGTGACGACTTAGCCCTCGACCTGGTCAAGTGCTTCAAGCACCTCAGGGGACGGTTCCATATTCGTGAAGACGTTCTGGACGTCATCGCAGTCATCCAGGGCGTCGACGAGCTTGAACACCTTAGAAACAACCTCGAGCTCTGGCACGACACTGACCGCAGCAAGAAACTCGATGTCCGCTGCGTCGTAGTCAATGCCAGCAGCTTGGACCGCTACTCGGGTCGCCACAAGGTCCGCGGGCTCCGCCACAACTTCGAACCCGGCTCCGCGGTCAATCACCTCTTCCGCACCAGCATCCAGCACTGCGGCAAGCACGTCGTCTTCGGTTAAGCCGTCGACCTTCGTGATGAACACAACACCCTTACGAGCGAAGTTGTAGGCAACGCTTCCGGGGTCGGCCATCTGTCCGCCATTTCGGCTCATGATAATTCTCACCTCGGCTGCGGCTCTGTTGCGGTTATCGGTCAGACATTCGATCAAGAGAGCAACACCACCGGGACCGTAACCCTCATACATGATGGTCTGGTAGTCGATGGTCTCCCCCGAGAGACCGCCACCGCGCTTGATAGCGCGGTCAATGTTGTCGTTGGGAACAGAGGTCTTCTTTGCCTTCTGAATAGCATCAGCAAGCGTGGGGTTGCCGGAGGGGTCAGGGCCGCCGACTTTCGCAGCGACCTCAATGTTCTTGATCAGCTTGGCAAAAGACTTCGCACGTCTGGCGTCGACAACAGCCTTCTTGTGCTTAGTGGTCGCCCATTTAGAGTGGCCGGACATATCCCTCCCCCGGATTACCTGTCTATCTTAGGCGTCGAGCGCGACTGGCCGCTGGAGCGACCTCTGTGCGACTACCTCGAGAAACATTCGGTGAATTCGATCTTCACCGGTGATCTCCGGGTGGAACGCAACTCCAATGATGTTGCCCCCGGCCACTCCCACAACTCGGCCATCACCAAGGGAAGCAATCACTCGTGCGCCGGGCCCAACCGCAGTAACCTCCGGAGCCCTAATAAACGCAACCTCGAGTGCTGGTCCAGACATCCCTTCGACAGTCACAGAAGTCTCGAAAGAATCAACTTGAGCGCCAAACGCGTTGCGGCGAACCGTCACATCCAAACCCCCGAAGTTCTCCTGGCCAGCAATGCCGTCCTCGATGTGGTCGGCCACCATGATGAGGCCAGCACAGGTGCCAAGCACTGGCAGCCCTCCAGCTATCGCATCGCGGAGGGGCTTGGCCAACCCAAAGATGCGGGAGAGTTTGTCCATCACGCTGGATTCCCCGCCCGGAATTACTAAACCGTCGATGCCCTCCAGATGGGTGGGAAGCCGGATTTCGGCAACCTCACAGCCAAGCTCACGCAGGACGGCACTGTGCTCGCGCACATCGCCCTGAAGTGCGAGAACCCCGATTCGTGGGGCGCTACTACCAGCCACGTTCAGCGAGACGGTGAGGTGCTGGAATATCGCTGACGTTAATGCCGACCATTGCTTCGCCGAGTCCTCGCGACACCTCGGCAATGACCGAGGCGTCGGTGTACTGAGCTGTGGCCTTCACGATTGCGGCGGCACGCTCAGCGGGGTTTCCGGCCTTGAAAATGCCAGAGCCGACGAACACACCGTCGGCACCCAGCTGCATCATCATGGCGGCGTCAGCAGGAGTCGCGATGCCGCCGGCGGTGAAGAGCACGACTGGCAATTTGCCGGTTGTCGCTACCTCTAGCACTAACTCATAGGGAGCCTGCAACTCTTTGGCGGCAACATAAATCTCATCAGGGGACATGGCGCTCAGGCGTGCAATCTCTCCGCGAATAGTGCGGATGTGCTTGGTTGCCTCAGACACGTCACCAGTGCCGGCCTCGCCCTTGGAGCGAATCATCGCCGCACCCTCAGTGATGCGACGCAGCGCTTCACCGAGGTTGGTCGCACCGCAGACAAAGGGGACGGTATAGCGCCACTTGTCGATGTGATTCACGTAGTCGGCAGGGCTCAAGACTTCGGACTCGTCGATGTAGTCGACCTTGAGCGCCTCCAGAACCTGAGCTTCCACGAAGTGGCCAATGCGTGCCTTCGCCATCACCGGGATGGACACCGTGTCGATAATGCCCTGGATGAGGTCGGGGTCACTCATGCGAGCGACGCCACCCTCCGCACGAATATCAGCAGGCACACGCTCGAGAGCCATGACCGCTACAGCACCAGCGTCCTCAGCGATGCGAGCCTGCTCAGGAGTGACGACGTCCATAATGACGCCGCCCTTCAACATCTCGGCAAGCCCGCGCTTGACGCGGGCGGTACCTGATACTGCGGAGTTCGATTTTTCAGCCATGAGCTACTGAGGTTCCTCTCGTAGTGCTGCGCACAAAGGTGTAATGAAAACTAGAGCATAAGTTTAGCCGGGCTAACCTGTGGGCCAACTGTCCCTCAGAATAGTACGCATGTCGCCCAGTAACTGGGGCATCGCTTTGGTCCTCGCCACAATCGGGAAGAAGTTCGAATCCTGTGACCAGCGCGGCACAACGTGTTGGTGCAGATGGGCCTCAATCCCAGCACCCGCAACGCTCCCCTGGTTCACACCCACGTTGAATCCCTGCGCGCCAGAGACGGCGCGCAGGGTCTTCATCGCTATTTGAACGAACTCCCCCATCTCAGCAATCTCGTCCGGCGTGATCTCGTCATAATTCGCAACGTGCCGAAATGGGCAGATCAAGAGGTGACCGGCGTTGTAGGGGTAGAGGTTCAACACGGCATATACGAGCTTCCCCTTCGCGACGACAAGAGACTCGTTTTCGTCCATGTCGGGAGCGATACAGAACACGCACCCACCATCCAGTGGCGCAGTTTCGCCTTGAATATAGGCGATGCGGTGGGGAGTCCAGAGTCGTTGGAAGGCGTCAGGCACTCCCGGCAGGGATGCCGCGTCGAAAGTTGCGAAACCCTCCTCTGGCGAGTTAGGCATGCGCCCTAGTTTCGATGGCGGCCACAATTT
>JBIIFP010000025.1:0-19071 GCA_044237205.1 Pontimonas sp.
CTTATCGATGGGGCTCACGGCATTCTCCCTTGTGCACGGTGGATGTTATGTCGTGTCAGCCCAGGCGCACGGCCCACACACTACGCTCCCCGATGGTGACCCATCAATTACGCCAGTTGCGTAGCCCCACTCTAAACCACTGGTCCGGGCAAGCCCTGAAGGACCCTCGGCTTCACCCTAAACTTGAGGAGTGAAGCTGGACTCCTCGCACTTTATTGTCACGATTGTCTGCGACGACCAGCCCGGAATCGTCCATGCTCTGAGTGGTGCGATTGTTGGTGCCCGCGGAAATATCACCGAGTCCCAGCAGTTCTCCAGTGATGACACCGGTCGATTCTTCATGCGCCTCGAGGTCGACACTCCCGCCTCCAAGGACGAGTTTGAGGGTGCACTTGCTCCCGTTGTGACGCGCTATTCCATGGCACTGGAGGTTCACACGGCCGGGCGTCCGCTGCGCACAGTGATTCTCACGTCCCGGGCGGGCCACTGCTTGAGCGATCTGCTCGTTCGGCGACGAGACACCCATCTCAACATCACGGCGCCCCTGGTGATGTCAAACCACGAAGACCTTGCTCCCATAGCCGAGTTCTATGGTGTTCCCTTCTGGTCCCACAACATCGCTTCCCCTGCAGACAAAGCCACTTTTGAGCAGAAACTGCTCGACGTGGTGAAATCCCAGGACATCGAGCTCGTAGTCCTTGCCCGTTATATGCAGGTGCTCTCACCCGAGGTGTGTGAAGGACTCGAAGGCCGCATCATCAATATTCACCACTCCTTCTTACCCGGATTCAAGGGCGCTAACCCCTACCGGCAAGCCCATCAACGGGGCGTCAAGCTCATCGGAGCGACTGCTCACTTTGTCACGGAGGATCTTGATGAAGGCCCGATTATTGAACAAAACGTAGTCCGGGTAGACCACTCGCAATCCCCCGCAGAGCTTGTGCGGATTGGTCAGGACGAAGAATCCCGAACGCTGACGCAAGCCGTCCGTTGGTACGCCGAGCACCGGATCTTGGTGGACGGCGTTCGCACCATCATCTTTAAGTGACATATCCCCGCGGTATACCGCGGGGATATTCAGGATCTAGTGGTCTAGCCGCACTGGCAGAGCTCGGTGGGAGCAAAGCCTGCAAGGGCTTCGTCGATGTGCTCTCCACATCCGGTCCACGTCACTTTGCTGCAGCGGTTACAGCGGGCTGGGCTACACACGATTGTTCTCCTTATGAGGCAACTGATGTTTCACCCGCCACTATATACCCCGGGGGGTATTTTTGCTACTAGGTGAGGCGCGCCGTCAAGTTGTTATCCAGAGCGGCCAAGAAGTCCTCGGTGGTCATCCACTTCTGGTCTTTGCCCACCAGAACGGCCAAGTCCTTGGTCATCGCACCAGACTCTACGGTCTTGATGACGACATCCTCCAAGGTCTCCGCAAAGTTGATGAGGGCTTGGTTGCTATCAAGCTTCCCCCGGTGCATAAGCCCCCTGGTCCACGCAAAAATCGAGGCAATCGGGTTCGTCGAGGTGGGCTTTCCCGCCTGGTGATCGCGGTAGTGGCGGGTCACTGTTCCGTGCGCTGCTTCTGCTTCCACGATTGCGCCATCCGGTGAGGTCAACACACTGGTCATGAGACCCAAGGAACCAAAGCCCTGAGCAACGGTGTCGCTCTGGACGTCGCCGTCGTAGTTCTTGGTCGCCCAGACATAACCGCCCTCCCACTTAAGTGCGGAGGCAACCATGTCATCGATGAGGCGGTGCTCATAGGTCAAGCCGGCTTTGTCGAAGGCGTCCTTGAACTCGGCCTCAAAAATCTCCTCGAAGATGTCCTTGAATCGGCCGTCGTAGGCCTTCAAGATGGTGTTCTTCGTCGAGAGATACACCGGGTAGTTCCTAGCCAGACCGTAATTCAGTGATGCCCTCGCAAAATCGCGGATCGATGCATCGAGGTTATACATCGCCATTGCCACGCCGCCGCCTGGTGCCTGGAACACCTCGAAGCTCTGGCCTTCGGTGCCATCGGTGGGCTGGAAACTAATGGTCAGCGTTCCCGGACGGTCAAAAACGAAGTCCGTTGCCCGGTACTGGTCACCAAAGGCATGGCGGCCAACAATAATCGGCTTGTTCCAGCCAGGAACGAGCCTGGGAATGTTGGAAATGATGATGGGTTCACGGAAAATCACGCCACCCAGAATGTTGCGAATCGTGCCGTTAGGGCTTCGCCACATCTTCTTGAGGCCGAACTCCTCAACCCGCGCCTCGTCAGGGGTGATGGTTGCGCACTTGACGCCAACCCCGTGCTTTTTGATGGCGTTTGCGGCATCGATAGTGATCTGGTCATCGGTTTCATCGCGCTTTTCAATGCCGAGGTCGTAATACTCGAGCTGGACATCGAGGTAGGGGTGGATCAGGCGTTCCTTGATGAACTGCCAAATGATGCGGGTCATTTCGTCGCCATCGAGTTCAACGACAACGCCCTCAACCTTGATTTTTTCCACAGCTTCGTCCTTTCAACGACGAGTGCAACACTGCCATCGCCAGTGTAGGGCGAATGGCACTACAAGTATCTTGACATAAAGATACCTTGTCGTTGTCCGTGCGCGCACCTGCGGTGATTCCCCAGGGTCTCTCGCTGCTAGCTAGTGGAAGAAGTGGCGCTCACCGGTGAAGAACATGGCCACCCCGGCATCCGAGGCGGCCTTGATCACCTCGTCGTCTCGCACTGAACCACCGGGCTGAACAATCGCAGTAATCCCTGCGTCAATCAGCACCGCAGCACCATCCGCGAAAGGGAAGAAGGCATCAGAGGCGGCAACACTTCCTGCGGCGCGGTCGCCCGCGCGGGTGACCGCCAGGTGGCACGAATCGACGCGGTTGACCTGGCCCATGCCAATTCCCACGCTCGCGGTTCCCTGGGCGAGCAAGATGGCGTTTGACTTGACCGCCCGAACGGCCCGCCAGGCAAACTCGAGAGATTCCATCGTTGCCGAGTCCGGCTGCTGCCCCGACACCAAGGTCCATTCACTGGCACTCGCAAAATGGCGATCAGCGTCTTGACGGAGGAAGCCCCCAGAAATCTGGCGGATCTCTGAAGGCTCAGGCGCAAACCCTTCAGGAAGCTCAACGAGGCGAATGTTTGGCTTCTTCGCAAACACCTCGAGAGCGTCGGCACTAAAGCTTGGCGCCACGACCACCTCGGTAAAGATCTCGACAATTGAGCGCGCCGTATCGACATCAATGGGTCGGTTGGCGGCAATCACTCCGCCAAACGCAGACACCGGGTCACAGGCGTGGGCGAGTTGGTGCGCGCCCACGAGTGAGGGTGCGCTCGCAATGCCGCACGGATTCTGGTGCTTGATAATGGCGACCGTGGGAGCCTCGTGGTCATAGGCAGCGCGGAGCGCCGCATCGGCATCCACATAGTTGTTATAGGACATCTCTTTGCCCTGAATAACCCTGGCCGAAGCTAAGCCAGGCTGACCCAGAGTGTTCGCAAAGACGGCAGCAGATTGGTGCGAGTTCTCTCCATAGCGCAGATCACCGACCTTCTGGCCGTGGAGGCTCGCAAAGTCACCCTCGCTCATCCAGCCCGCCACCGCAGCGTCGTAGCGGGCAGTATGCCAGAAGGCGTCCCGGGCTAGGGATTGTCGTTGCTCGAGGGTGGTGCCCCCCGCAGAGAGCGATTCGATGATTCCTGGGTAGGCAGCCGGGTCTACGACGATGGCGACGTTGGCGTGGTTCTTCGCTGCTGCACGCACCATGGCAGGCCCGCCAATATCTATCTGCTCAATAACGTCCTCGCCCACCGCTCCTGAGGCCACGGTGCGAACAAAGGGATAGAGGTTGACAACGACGAGCCCAATGGCGGTGATGTCGAGCTCCTCCAACGCCGAGACATGGCTGTCCTTGCGAAGATCGGCCAAGATTCCTCCGTGAATCTTGGGGTGAAGCGTCTTAACCCGACCATCCAAAGACTCCGGAAATCCCGTCACCTCGCTCACATCACGGGCGTCAATTCCTGCATCACGAAGGGTGTGGGCCGTGGAACCCGTAGAGATAATCTCAATGCCCGCCTCCGCGAGAGACCGCCCAAGATCGACAAGACCCGTTTTATCGCTGACGGAAATCAAGGCCCTGCGCGGCATGACTCTTGGGGTTTCGCTCATCGGGCAGAGTCACCTTCCTGATTACTGATCACCTGGGCGAGAACCTCCAGCAATAACTCCCGCTCCACCACCTTAATGCGCTCATGCAACAGCGCTTCGGTGTCACCGGGGTGGATAGGCACACGCTTCCTCGCCAGAATCGGTCCGCTGTCAACACCGTCATCCACAACAATGACCGATGCCCCGGTTTCTTCCACACCGGCTGCAAGAGCATCAGCAACCCCGTGGGCGCCGGGGAACTCGGGTAAATGGGCCGGATGGGTATTGAGAATCTTTGGACTGAACCTAGCGACCACTCCCGAGGGCAGCAGTCTCATAAATCCGCTCAGAATGATCCAGTCGGGGGCGAAGGGAGCAATCGCATCACCGAGGGCCTCCCCCCACGAATCCCTGTCAGGAAACTCACCGGGCGCGACGACGAAGGTCGGAATACCGCGGCGGCTCGCGTGCTCGAGCCCACGCGCGTCCTTGTCAGAGCCAACGGCAACAACCTCAGCTGGGATTCCGGACTCAGGTAGTGATCTCAGCAGCGCATCAAGGTTGGTTCCACTTCCGGAAATCAGAACCACAAGCCTCGCCCTCGGAGAGGTCACCTATCGCCCCGCCCTGTGACTGGCGCGATTGAGTACCGCTGCAATCGACCCCATCAGTACGCCGAGGGTAACCTCGAGCCCCCACCACAGCATGACTGCCGCGGGGTCGGGCCCGACTAACTGAAATCTGCCAGGCCCCAGGGACCCGGATGTCAACGACGCGAGAAGACCACCAAACCCCGCGCTCACGGCACCGGCCACGGCCGCAGTTGCGGCGAGCTTCACGAGCGGTTGCGAGAGGAAACCAGCGCCACCCAGGGCGCTGAGGAGCCCCCCTTTGTCGACCACGCGCGGCCCGACCGCGACGCCAAGAATGAAGGCCGCCAACACAGGAATTGCCACAACAGCGAAAGCAAAGACCGGTGGATCCGTCGGAACTATTCCAAGAACAGGGAGTGCCGGGACAATCTGAAGATTTGTGCCCAGCGGCGAGACGAGCGCTCCTGTTCCCAAGCTGAACCCAGGCCCCACAATCCACGTGGCAGCCCAGACAATGAGCGTTGGCAACAGTGCGAGCTGGGCAACGGCAAGAGCGATTAATCCCATCACGCCTGGCTGCAACGACTCAAAAATTGTAATCACTCTCGCAAAGGACGCGACCAAGAGAACCGCGACCGCGACCGCAGCAAAAGAAACAACACCAGCCACCGCCGCACTCCCGGCGGTGAAACCAGCCCGAAGGATGGTGGCCAGGGACTCTGGCAGAGCGCTGTGCAACAAGCTCTTGCCGGAGGAATGGGGCCCCACCCACGCGGCCACCGCCAAACCAGTTGCCAAGAAGAGCGCTGGTCGGACGAGAGAGTCAATGAGTGGCATCGACACCACCTGCTGTGGCATGAACGCAACTAGGGCAAACGAGAGTAACACCAGTGTGCCAACCGCCAGCGCCCAGACGAGCAGCGGATAGGCGGCAGTGGTTTCACGACGCCCCATACGAAATCCCCAGAGCAGTGTCAGTAGGCCAATGCCGAGCAACGCGACATCGACGGTGAAATCTCTGCTGAGCGCGCCAAGCGACAGGGCATCCGCTAAATCGGGAGGAACGGTGAAGGAGAGGGGAACACCGTGACCCAGCAGCCAGATGTCTACGGCAGCAGCCCACGACATCAACAAATCAGTGGAGAAACCATCATCGAACGCCCAGATCAGCGTGAGCGGCGCGAAAATCATGCCCAGTCCCAAGCCCACTAACACCACGATGTCGAGCACCGTGGCGAAGCTGACAATCCGGGCATTCATGGCGCCTCGAGCCTATCGCCGAGGGGCCCTAGCAAGCAGGTGCAACCTACAGGCCCTTCATGATCTCGCGCATGAGTGCCGCGGTCTCACTCGGAGTCTTTCCGACCTTGACGCCGGCAGCTTCCAGAGCTTCTTTCTTTGCCTGCGCCGTACCGGCCGAGCCAGACACGATGGCGCCAGCGTGGCCCATGGTCTTACCCTCGGGTGCCGTGAACCCGGCGACATAACCGACGACCGGCTTGGTCACGTGTGCCTTAATGAACTCCGCGGCACGCTCTTCAGCGTCGCCACCGATTTCACCAATCATCACAATCGCCTTGGTCTCGGGGTCATTCTGGAACGCCTCGAGTGCGTCGATGTGGGTCGTTCCCACAATGGGATCCCCACCAATACCAATTGCACTGGAGAATCCGATGTCGCGAAGCTCGAACATCATTTGATACGTCAGGGTGCCAGACTTCGACACCAAACCAATGGGGCCCTTGCCCGTGATGTTCGCGGGGGTAATGCCGGCAAGCGCCTCGCCCGGCGTAATGATTCCTGGACAGTTCGGACCAATAATCCTCGTGCCACCGACCTTCTGGGCGTGAGCCCAGAACTCAGCGGTGTCCTGAACCGGGATTCCCTCGGTAATGACGACAAGCAGGGGAATACGCGCGTCGATGGCTTCCATCGCGGCGTCCTTGGCGAACGCGGGGGGCACGAAGGCCACCGATACTGTCGCTCCGGTCTCGGCCATCGCCTCGGCGACGGTGCCAAAGACGGGCAGAGTGACATCGCCGTGGGTCACGGTTTCGCCAGCCTTACGGGCGTTCACGCCACCAACAACCTGGGTGCCAGCGGCGAGCATCAGAGCCGTGTGCTTGCTGCCCTCACCACCGGTGATGCCCTGAACGATGACTTTCGAGTTCTTATCGAGAAAAATTGACATGTTCCACTCCCTTACTTCGAAGCCAACGAAGCGGCCATATCGGCGCCCTCGTCCATCGTTGAGGCCAAAGTCACCAGAGGGTGGTTGGCGGCGGCCAAAATCTCTCGCCCCTTCTCGACGCTGTTGCCATCAAGGCGAACAACCAGAGGCTTCGTTGCGGCATCGCCGATCATGGCTAGCGCCTGCACGATGCCATTGGCAACCGCGTCACACGCGGTGATTCCCCCAAAGACGTTCACAAACACGCTCTTGACCTGAGGGTCGCCCAAGATGACATCGAGACCAGCAGCCATGACCTCGGCTGAGGCTCCGCCGCCAATGTCGAGGAAGTTAGCCGGC
Organism: Pontimonas sp.; assembly: GCA_044237205.1. Classification (GTDB taxonomy): domain Bacteria; phylum Actinomycetota; class Actinomycetes; order Actinomycetales; family Microbacteriaceae; genus Pontimonas. Next base: position 7,263 of record JBIIFP010000025.1, read on the forward strand.
TTCACACCACCGTGCTTCTCCCCCGCATAAGCAACAACATCGAGTGTGGACATGACAAGACCAGCACCGTTACCGATGACGCCGACTTCGCCATCGAGCTTCACGTAGTTGAGATCGTGAGCTTTTGCCTTCTCCTCCAGCGGGTCCGCAGAGGCCGAATCGGCAAGCGCGGCGTGGTGAGGCTGACGGAACGCAGCGTTCTCATCCAGTGTCACCTTGCCATCAAGGGCGATGACATCGCCAGACTTGGTCAGCACCAGCGGGTTGACCTCCACCAGCGTGGCATCCTCAGCGGTGAAGACCTCGTAAAGCTTCACAAACACTGGCGCCACCAGGTCAACCAGTTCTGCGGGGAAGTGCGCAGCCTGGGCAATCTCCTTGGCCTTGGCCAGGGAGATTCCGGTCGCAGGGTTGATTGCAATCCGGGCGAGGGCGTCGGGCCGCTCTTCTGCGAGCTGCTCGATGTCCATGCCGCCCTCATAGCTGCACAGCACCAAGTAGTTGCGGTTGGCACGATCGAGAAGCACAGAGAAGTAGAACTCTTGGTCGATATCAGCACCGGCGGCCACCATCACGCGGCGAACAACATGGCCCTTGATGTCGAGGCCGAGAATTGCTGTCGCTGCGGAGAGCGCGTCGGCGGGGGTCGGAGCGACCTTCACACCGCCAGCCTTACCGCGGCCACCAGTCTTCACCTGGGCCTTGACGACGGTCAGGCCGCCAATCTTCTGTGCAGCAGCCTGTGCCTGCTCTGGAGTGTCAGCAGTAATGCCTGCCAGGACGGGAACGCCATGGCGCTCAAACATGTCTCGGGCTTGATATTCGTAAAGGTCCACGCCTGTAACGTCCTTCCGGGTATTCGGCTAGGAATGAGATTTCACTGCGACTGCCAAGAAGCAAACACTCGACGATGAGGGCCGACAGCCTCGTTTAGCCTACCCCGTGATTCGAGTCGTGCCGGCACTGGCGAGGCACTAAATCTTGGAAATAGGAGCGATCTTAATCAACAGGCGTTTGCGCCCTGCGGTATCAAACTGCACCTCGGCAACGCGCTTCGGTCCCTCGCCCGTGACGCCGGTCACACTGCCCTGGCCGAAGTCATCGTGGGCGATTCGATCGCCCACGACGAGCGACAAATCGCCATTGTCCCGAACACTCGAGGTGACCCGGTTAGCCCACTGCGTTGGCTTCGGGGCCTTGGGTAGAGCATCGCTGACTTCGAGAGACCGTGGCCTGGATGACCCAGAACCCTGCCAGCCGGAGCTTCGCACCGAGGAGCCGAGTACGTGCCCTTGGCCACCGGTGGCCGCAGAGGATTCCCTCCACGAGATGAGGTGGGAGGGGATTTCCTGCAAGAACCGACTGGGGCTGGCGATTGCCGTGTCACCAAAGGTGCTCCTGGTCATCGCCAGCGAGATGTGGAGTTTCTTCCGCGCCCTCGTGATTCCCACATAGAGAAGACGTCGTTCTTCTTGCAGGCCTCCTGGCTCCAGGGCGCTCATCCGGTGGGGCAAGAGGTCCTCTTCAAGGCCGGTCAAGAACACCACATCGAATTCGAGGCCCTTGGCGGTGTGGAGGGTCATGAGCGAGACCGTGCCAGAGGCATCATCAAGATCATCAGCGGCTGCAACCAAGGACACCTCGGTCAAGAAATCGACCAGCGTCCCATCTGGGTTATTGCGGCCAAATTCCCTGGTGACCGAGACAAGTTCTTGGACGTTCTCGGCGCGGGCATTGTCTTGGGGGTCAACACTGGTCTGCAGAATGGTCAAATATCCGGTGGCTTGGAGAATCTTCTCAATGGTCTGCACCGGTGACCCGGAGACGGCCACCGCATCCGCCTCGTCGAGAGCCTTAGCCAAGGACAACATCGCCTGGGTCACCTTGGGCCCAAGCCCCAACTGATCTGACCGGCGCAGCGCGTCTCTCAGAGTGATGCCTTCTCGATCGGCAAACGACACGAGCGATGTCTCGGTTGCCGGTCCAATGCCGCGCTTAGGGACATTGAGAATACGGCGCAGGGCCAAAGAATCTGCGGGGTTAGCGATGGCGACCAAATACGCCATGACGTCTTTGATTTCGGCCCGCTCATAGAACTTGGTGCCCCCGATAATGCGATACGGAATTCCGGATCGAATCAGGATGTCTTCCAGGGCCCGCGTTTGCGCGTTGGTGCGATAGAAGATGGCCACATCCGAATACGGCGTTCCCTCACCGCTCAAGCCAACAATCTGGTCGGCAACGAACTGGGCTTCATCGTGGGCGGAGTAGCCGGTGAACCCGATGATCTCCTCGCCCTGACCAATCTCCGTGAAGAGGTTCTTTGCTTTGCGATCGAAATTGTTGCCAATCACCGCATTGGCAACGTCCAAAATGTTCTGGGTCGAGCGGTAGTTCTGCTCCAGCAGAATTGCCTCTGCGCCTGGAAAATCCCGCTCAAACTCTGTGATGTTGCGGATATCGGCCCCGCGGAAGGCATAGATCGACTGGTCGGAGTCGCCCACCACGGTGAGTGAGGCGCCTCGCACCGAGCCATCAGAAGCGGTGGGGACCTTCGAGTCGGTGGGCACCAGCGCTGCTGGCACGTCCCTAGTGAGCTCTCGGATGAGCGCGTATTGGGCGTGGTTCGTGTCCTGGTACTCATCGACGAGCACATGGCGGAACCGAGTTTGATACCTGGCCGCCACCTCAGGAAAGGCCCGAAGGAGATAGACGGTCTGACCAATCAGGTCATCAAAATCAAAGGCCTGTGATTTGGCGAGCTCTCGCTGATACCGATCCCACACCTCAATGAAGAGCGCGTCTGCTGGGTCACTTGACCCAGAACTGCGCCGATAACTATCAACATCGGCCAGCTCGTTCTTAAGCCTGGACATCTTGCCAATCACAGCGCCGTGGGTGAGACCGAGCCCATCTGCATCGACATCCTTGAGGATCCTTTTGATTAGTGCCCTTTGATCGGCAGAGTCGTAGATGGTAAACGATGACGAATAACCAAAACGCTCGGCCTCTTTGCGAAGGATTCGCACGCACGCGGAGTGAAAAGTCGAAATCCACATGCTCCCGGCGGCTTCGCCGACGAGGGCCTCCACCCGCTCACGCATCTCACCGGCGGCCTTATTTGTGAAGGTAATGGCCAGAATCTGGCTCGGCCACGCCTCGCGCGTGGCGAGAAGGCCAGCAATACGGCGGGTGAGAACACTCGTTTTGCCAGAGCCCGCCCCAGCAACGATGAGCAACGCAGTGCCCCGAAATTCGACCGCTTGGCGCTGCTGAGGGTTGAGACCATCTAGGAGAACCTCTGGCAACTGGGACATATCGGCCCAAGTCTAGAGCCCTCCACCGATACGTTCGCTAGCCTTAGAGCGTGAGCACACCCACCAATAATTCACACCCCCAGCGGGATGCTCCTTTGGTGGAGCCGATCAGCGCATCATTGCCCACTGACCCTCTAGAAGCCCTCGACACCGCTCGCATCCTGCAGGAGACTACGGCGGTTCCGGTGGTTGCCAACGAGCAAGAAACCGGCCTGGAAGAACCCGCAGCATCAGCCGGTGAGGCGGTCATCCCCGAAGTTGCTCCTACTAGCTGGAATGTCCTCTCCATTGTTTCCCTGGTGCTAGCTCTGGCAGTAAGCCCTCTGGCCGTGGTGTTTGGCTATCTGGCCGTGGGCCAGATAAGACGCAGTGCGCAGCGGGGTGAGACGCTCGCCTGGGTAGCTGTGGCACTCGGGTGGGTCTGGACCGTGTCGTATGTTGTGGCCGGTGCTGTTCTGGCGCTCACCTGGATTCAGGTCGCGTAAAGGATTTCCCCAGCAATCCCCCAGGGTCCCCGGTAGAATAAGGCGACCGCAAGGTCCCCTTTACCGTCACAGAAAAGGCACCCATGTCTAACTCAAACCCAGCGTTCTCCCGCTCCGCGGTCTTTACTGAGGGCCGCTACGCCACTCCGAGCGCCCAGGAACTCGACGAAATCTACGGTCGCCCCGCTGCAACTGCCGCTGAGACCGGTCGGATGTCCTATGAGGACACCATCATGAAGACCCTGATCACCTTTGGTGTTCTGCTCGCCGGTGCACTTGTTGGATGGGCCTTCCCCGTGCTGGCAATCCCCGGCTTCATTGTGGGTCTCGTGCTCGCCCTGGTGAACATCTTCAAGAAGGAGCCCTCCCGCGGTTTGATTCTTGCGTACGCGGGATTCCAGGGTCTCTTCGTGGGTGGCCTCTCCGCAATCTTCAACACGACGTGGGATGGCATTGTCACCCAGGCAGTCTTCGGCACGCTCGCCGTTGTTGGTGTGACCCTGTTCCTCTTCCTCAATGGCAAGGTTCGCACCTCACCCCGCATGACCAGGATTGTGATGGTCGCCATGGTCGGCTACCTGGTCTTCTCACTGGTGAACTTCGGCCTCCAAATGTTTGGCGTTACCGAAAGCCAGTTCGGGCTGAGGGACTACGAGATATTCGGCATTCCACTGGGCCTCATCATCGGTGTCTTGGTGGTCTTCCTCGCCGCCTACTCACTGGTCATGGACTTTGAGAGCATCAAGGCTGGCGTTGAGAACGGCGCTCCACGGAACTTCGCCTGGCAGGCAGCCTTTGGCATTGTCGTCACCGTTGTGTGGCTCTATGTCGAAATCCTGCGAATCCTTGCGATTCTGCGCGGTGAGTAAACACCACTCGAACTAGAGAAGGGGCCAGGCTATGCCTGGCCCCTTCTGCATTACTCCCACTCGATGGTGCCAGGCGGTTTAGACGTGATGTCGAGAACGACCCGGTTAACTTCGGGAACCTCGTTCGTAATGCGGTTCGAAATCTTCGCGAGAACGGCATAGGGCAATCTGCTCCAGTCGGCAGTCATCGCATCTTCACTGGAGACAGGGCGCAACACAATCGGGTGCCCATACGTTCTGCCATCACCCTGAACACCCACTGATCGAACATCAGCAAGCAATACCACCGGGCACTGCCAGATTTCTGCGTCCAGGCCTGCCAGGGTGAGCTCTTCGCGCACAATCTTGTCGGCAGCGCGCAGGGTGTCGAGGCGATCCTGGGTCACTTCGCCAATGATGCGAATACCAAGACCTGGGCCGGGGAACGGGTGGCGCCCCACAATGGCTTCTGGCAAACCGAGCTCTCGGCCAATCGCGCGAACCTCATCTTTGAACAGGGCGCGAAGTGGCTCGACCAGGTCGAACTCGAGGTCATCGGGAAGACCGCCGACATTGTGGTGGCTCTTGATGACCGCAGTTCCAGAACCGCCGCCACTTTCCACAATGTCGGGATAGAGGGTTCCCTGAACCAAGAATTTCACCTGCGCCCCACCGTCTTTGGCTTCAGCCACAACCGAGGCTGCTGCGCTCTCAAAGGTCCTAATGAACTCCCGGCCGATGATCTTGCGCTTGGTCTCAGGGTCACTCACACCGGCAAGCGCCCCAAAGAACTGCTCCCGGGCATCCACGGTGACGAGTCGAACACCGGTTGCGGCGACGAAATCTTGTTCCACCTGCTCGCGCTCGCCCGAGCGCAGCAGGCCGTGGTCCACAAAAACGCAGACGAGTTGGTCACCGACTGCTTTATGCACAAGGCCAGCAGCGACCGCGGAGTCAACGCCACCCGAGAGACCACAGATCACCAGGTCGCCACCGACCTGAGTGGCAACAGCCCCCACCTGGTCGGCAATCACGTTGTCGCTGTTCCAACTGCGATCGAGCCCCACAACCTTGTGGAGAAAGTTCTCGAGAACGCCCTGCCCATGCTCGGAGTGCTTCACCTCGGGGTGCCACTGCACCCCGAACATCTTCTTGGCCTCAGACCCAAACGCTGCCACTCCGGTGGCATCGGTGGAGGCCAAGACCTCAAAGCCCGGTGGGGGGCTCTGAACCTGGTCGCCATGGCTCATCCAGGTGGTTTGCTTCTCCGGCTGGCCTGCAAAGAGCGCGGTGAGGCCTGTGTTGACGGTCGTCGCGGTCGCGCCATATTCGCGAAGTCCTGTTTTGCCCACATTTCCCCCGAGGGCCTGGGCCATCACCTGGAACCCGTAGCAAATGCCCAGTACTGGAACACCAAGCTCGAGGATGCCCTCCTGCAGGGAGGGCGATCCGTCCTCATAGACACTCGAGGGGCCACCGCTCAGCACAATGGCGACGGGGTTCTTGGCTGCGATGTCCGCGGCGCTCGCGTGATGGGAAATGATCTCTGAATAGACGCCGGCTTCGCGAACCCGCCTGGCAATCAGCTGGGCGTACTGGGCCCCAAAGTCCACGACCAGGACAGGGCGATGCTCGCTCATGCGTCAGTCTCCGCGTTCGCGAGGATGTCCTCGACCACCCGGTGCGCCCAGCGCTCCAGGAAGAACGAGAACACGGGAACCAAACCTCCAGAGGCAAGCCACAGAAAACGCCAGAAAGGCCAGCGCAATGGGCTCCACACTCGAAAGCAGGTGAACAGGTAGACCACATAGAACCAGCCGTGGGCAATCAGGATGGCTGAGGACAGGTTGATGGCTTGCACGGTGTCGTTGGGGACAAAAGCAAGGAAGCCCTGCGATCCCAACATTTCCAGTTCACTACCAAAGCCGTATTTGGCGATGATCTCGATAGCCAGCAGAAGCAGCAATACACCAGTCACAGTGGCTGAGCGGGTGAACCACTTCAGAGCGGTAGAGACTCGCTCGACCTGGGCGCTAGTCAGTGCCACGGGGGAGCCTTGAGCCATGACCCAAGTTTAGGGGGATTGTTTGGATGCTTCCTCGAGTTCGCGCTCCCACTCGTCTTTCACCAGTCGATACCAGAGATACATCGCAAAGACTCCAAAGATTGCCCACTCAGCTGCGTAGAAAAGATTGAGCCAGTTGAGCTGCCGCTGTGTCGCTGGAGCCTCAGTTCCAATAGCCAGCAAGCCCTCAGGCGCCTGCGCCAGCACCAGATAGCCACCAAAGACCGGTCCAGGCTCGGACCAGAGGTTCAGCAGTTCTGGAACTGCAACGGCCGAGCGCTCCCCCGAGCGAAAATCGGACTGCTGCGGTGATTCGGTGGGCACATAGCGCCCAACCAACGGTGGTGTCGGATCAGGAATCTCGGAGGGGATGATGGTCCCTGGTGACCATCCCACAGCAACGGCAAGGGATGCCCCCTCCGGGGTGGTGCAGTGGCGGACCAACCACGACCCGCTGCCACCACTGGTGGGTCGGTTAGTAATCACCACGTCATCCCCGCCAACAAACTCACACGCCACGCTCACCATGCGCCCACTGGCATTGGTGGTGATCACTGACTGCGGAGCCCCCACACTCTCGAGTGGCACCGCGTTTTCAGTGTCGCGCTCGATGACGGTGGCCTCAGCGATGCTGCGCTCTAGTTGCCATTGGCCAAGTGCTGCAAAGACTCCGGCGGCCACCAAGGCAAGAACGAGAGCGGCAATCCACTTCGGCCTTCTGGCTACACGCCACACAGCAGTCTCCTCACATCAGCGACGCTTAGAAGCGTAGTTGGCGGGGCTTACAAAACACCTGGTGTGACTAGCGCGAGACCACAATCTCGACGCGCTGGAATTCTTTGAGATCCGAGTAGCCACAGGTTGCCATCGAGTGACGCAGGGCGCCCATCAGGTTGGTGCGGCCATCAGCCGAGTGCGCTGGGCCGTAGAGAACTTCTTCCAAAGGACCATCGTGTCCCACCCAGGCGCGGTAGCCGCGGGGCAATGTGGCGTGGTGCGCCTCAGGTCCCCAGTGCCATCCCTGTCCAGGGGCCTCGGCGGCCCGAGCAAGCGTCGAGCCCAACATCACAGCGTCAGCACCGGTCGCAATAGCAGCGACAATGTCGCCGCTGTGGCCAAGACCACCATCAGCAATCACGTGGACATAGCGACCACCGGATTCATCCAAGTACTCGCGTCTCGCGCTAGCGACATCAGAAATAGCAGTAGCCATCGGGGCGTGGATTCCGAGCGATGCCCTGGTCGAGGATGCGGCACCGCCGCCAAAGCCGACGAGAACACCGGCTGCACCGGTGCGCATCAGGTGAAGGGCTGCGGTGTAAGTAGCAGCGCCACCCACGATGACGGGGACATCCAGCTGATAGATGAACTCTTTCAAGTTCAGTGGCTCGCGGTTCTTACTCACGTGCTCGGCGCTCACCGTGGTGCCACGAATCACAAAGAGGTCGACGCCAGCGCCGAGAACAGTTTCGGAAAACTCGTGCGTGCGCTGAGGGCTCAAGGCACCAGCGACCGGAACACCCGCATCCCTGATTTCTGCGAGGCGCAACTTAATCAGCTCGGGCTTGATGGGTTCGGAGTAGATGCGCTGGAGACCAAGGGTTGCCTCATCCTCAGACAGAGAAGCAATTTCTTTATATGCCTTGGTGGGGTCTTCATACCTGGTCCAGAGACCCTCGAGGTTCAAAACACCGAGCCCACCGAGCTTCCCCATCGCGATGGCACTGGCAGGAGACATGACCGAGTCCATAGGAGCGGCGATCACCGGAGAGCGGAAGGTGAACGCGTCAATCTTCCATTCGATGGAGACATCTTCGGGGTCCCGGGTGCGACGGCTGGGGACGACAGCAACGTCATCAAAGGAGTACGCCCGAACGGCACGCTTCGTGAGTCCTACCTCAACTTCATTCACGCGCACAAGCCTATCGGCGAAGCACCGAGTGTGCTCTAGCGGCGGTAGTTGGGGGCCTCCACGACCATCTGAATGTCGTGGGGGTGTGACTCTTTCAAACCTGCAGGCGTGATGCGGACAAACTTGCCCTTGGCCTTCAGCTCATCGATTGTCGCGGCACCGGTATAGAACATGGATTGACGCAGGCCACCCAAGAGTTGGTAAACCACGGAGCCCAAGGGGCCGCGGTAGGGCACCTGGCCCTCAATGCCTTCGGCGATGAGTTGCTCATCGCTGGGAACGTCAGCCTGGAAGTAGCGGTCTCTGGAATACGAGGTCTTGCTGCCACGGGTCTGAAGAGCGCCCAAGGAACCCATCCCCCGGTAATTCTTGAACTGCTTTCCGTTGACGAAGATGAGGTCGCCGGGGCTTTCGTCTGTGCCAGCGAGGAGTGACCCCAGCATCACAGAGTTAGCACCAGCCACCAGGGCCTTCGCGATGTCTCCCGAATACTGCAGGCCGCCATCAGCGATGAGGGGGACGCCCGCCCGCTTAGCCGCGAGCGATGCTTCATAGACCGCCGTGATCTGAGGAACACCCACGCCGGCCACGACCCTGGTGGTGCAAATGGAGCCTGGACCCACCCCCACCTTGACTGCGTCTGCACCAGCATCAATCAACGCCTGAGCGCCAGCTTTCGTGGCGATGTTTCCACCGATTACGTCGATAGCGGCAAACGCCTTGTCCTTCTTGAGCTTCGCGATAATCTCGAGGACACCCTTGGAGTCACCGTTTGCGGTGTCAACAACAAGGACGTCGATTCCTGCGTCGCGCAAAGCGCCAGCGCGATCCCACGCATCTCCAAAGAAGCCAATAGCGGCGCCCACGCGAAGACGACCCTCGGAATCTTTGGTGGCGTTCGGGTACTTCTCGCTCTTATCAAAATCTTTGACCGTAATGAGGCCCTTGAGCCGACCCTGCTTGTCCACCAGCGGAAGCTTCTCAATTTTGTGGGTGGCAAAGAGCGCAAGCGCCTCGCTCTGCGAAATACCCTCCGGCGCTGTGATGAGGTTGGTCTTGGTCATCACATCTTTGACCAGGGTCCGGTGCGCCTCTCCTCGAGGCACAAAACGCATATCGCGGTTGGTGATGATGCCCACCAGCACACCTTCGCCCTCCACAACCGGAACGCCAGAGACGCGGAAGCGAGCGCACAGATCGTCGACGTCGGCCACGGTCGCATCGGGGGTGATAGTGACCGGGTTGGTGATCATTCCGGACTCACTGCGCTTCACCTTGTCAACGGCGCTGGCCTGGTCCTCAATGGAGAGATTGCGGTGCAAAACCCCAAGCCCGCCCTGGCGGGCCATGGCAATCGCCATGCGTTCTTCGGTGACAGTGTCCATGGCGGCAGAAACCAAAGGAGCGTGGACCTTGATGCGCTTGGTGAGTTGAGTGGTCGTGTCGGCTTCACTCGGGATGACATCGGTGTGAGCGGGAAGCAACATCACGTCGTCGTAGGTGAGCCCCACAAACCCGAAAGGATCATTTTCTGCCATGAAACCCCCCGAAATTTAGCCCACACAGGGCGACGTTGTTCACCAGAGTAATGCCCTACAGCGTAACGGGTTAGACCTGGGGCCGTTACATCGGCATAATGGGAACACTGTTCACACAGACAACTTGACCAGCACCCCCCGCGTCAGTGGAGATGCGAAGAGAAATGGCGTGACCGACATGTTTGCACGACCCATCGGAGGCACCGTGACAGCTGTCACCCAGAGCAGATTCGATAGCCGCAGAGGACCGGCCCTCAAGATGATGTTGATCTTCATCCTGGGGCTCATGGGGGCTTTTGCAGCAGCGCCTGCTATCGCTGACACCACCGGCGAGGAATACGACTTCCGCATCGCCGGAAATGTGAAGAATGAGGGCGAGCCGCTTGCGGATGTCCGCATCGAGGTCTCCAACGACAGCTATAGCGCTGAGGTCGTCACAGATGCCGAGGGAAAATGGGTAATCGGTGTTCCCGAGGGCGGAATCTATAACGTCACCCTCGACGAGAGCACATTGCCCGAGGGAATCGCAGTCCTTGAGGGCGGCGCCACTCAGACTGTGGAAATTGGGCCCAGCGGAAGCGTTGTTAAGAACTTCTTCATCGGTGAAGGCGAACGACAGGTTGTCACCCTGGCCGACCAAATCGTCCAGCGATTGATCTATGGCATCAACTTCGGTCTTATGCTCGGTCTTGCCTCCATCGGACTCTCCCTGATTTATGGCACAACTGGACTCTCCAACTTCTCCCACGCTGAACTGGTGACCTTTGGAGCCCTGATGGCGCTGGCCTTCGGTGTCGTACTTGCTCTGCCACTGTGGATTGCCTTCCCCCTCGCTCTCCTTGCAAGTGCCGGACTGGGGTGGGCCCAGGACGCCGGGCTGTGGCGACCGCTTCGAAAACGAGGCCTGGGCCTCGTCCAGCTGATGATTGTGAGTATCGGACTGTCATTGGCCGTTCGCTATGTCTTCCAGTTCTTCGTCGGCGGTGGCACGACCCAACTGCCGGGCTCCGGTGGGGACAAGATTCCACTCTTTGGTGCCGTCGCGTTGAGTGTTGTTGACCTCTCAAGCATGGCAATCAGTCTTGTGGTGATTGTGCTCTTCGCCCTGTGGTTGATGTTCTCCAAGACGGGTAAAGCCACTCGCGCCATCGCTGATAACTCTGCCCTTGCAGCTGCTTCGGGAATTGACGTTGACCGAGTCGTGCGCATCGTCTGGATCTTGGCTTCAGTGCTCGCCGGACTCGCTGGCATCCTCTGGGCCTACTTCCGCCCGGGCATCAAATGGGACATGGGAGAGAAGATCTTGCTCCTGATGTTTGCCGCGGTTGTTCTCGGCGGTTTGGGAACAGCCTTTGGCGCTCTGCTCGGAGCCCTCATCGTGGGAATCCTGGTCGAGACGTCGGCTCTGGTGATTCCCTCCGACCTGAAGTATGTCGGTGCGCTTGTGTTGCTCATCGCAATTCTGCTCGTGAGGCCCCAGGGCATCTTGGGCCGAAAAGAACGAATAGGTTAGGGGAGCGAACATGGACTGGGGATCAATCCTTTCAAACACGGCGCAGTCGCTACTGAGCCCAGCAACGATGGCTTTTGCCCTCGCAGCTCTCGGCCTCGCCGTTCACTTCGGTTTTGCGGGTCTGCTGAACT
>JBIIFP010000097.1:0-5495 GCA_044237205.1 Pontimonas sp.
TCGGAGCACATCCGCGGCTGGTCATACGGCGAGGTCAAGAAGCCTGAAACCATCAACTACCGCACCCTGAAGCCCGAGAAGGATGGTCTCTTCGGAGAGCAGATCTTCGGACCCAGCCGTGACTGGGAGTGTGCGTGTGGAAAGTACAAGCGCGTCCGGTTCAAGGGAATCGTCTGTGAGCGCTGTGGCGTTGAGGTCACCAAGTCCTCAGTGCGCCGCGAGCGCATGGGCCACATCGAGTTGGCCGCACCGGTCACCCACATTTGGTACTTCAAGGGTGTCCCCAGCCGTCTCGGTTACCTCCTCGACATGGCACCGAAGGACCTCGAAAAGGTCATCTACTTCGCCGCCTACATGATCATCAACGTCGACGTGGAAGCTCGTCACCGCGAAATGCCAGAGCTCGAGAAAGAGCTTCAGCTCGAAATCAAGCAGCTGCAGAAAGAGCGCGATGCGCTCGTCTCCGACCGCATGACGGAGCTCGAGAAGGAACTCGCTGATCTCGAAGCCAACAGTGCCAAGGCAGACCAGAAGCGCAAGGCTGACGATGCCGGCAAGAAAGACATGGCCTCGCTTCGCAAGAACTTCGATGACGACATCGCTCACCTCGAGCGCGTCTGGGAAGACTTCCGTTCGCTGAAGGTCGGCGATCTTCGTGCCGAGGACGGTGTCTTCCAGGACATGCAGGACCGCTACGGCATGTTCTTCGACGCTCACATGGGTGCCGAGGCAATCCGCCAGCGTCTGCTCGACTTCGATCTCGTCAGCGAAGGCGAAAAACTCCACGACGAAATTGCGAACGGCAAGGGCCAGCGCAAGATCCGTGCGATCAAGCGCCTCAAGGTCGTCAACGCCTTCCTGCAGACCGGCGCTTCGCCGGCCTCCATGGTCTTGGAAGTTGTTCCGGTGATTCCACCGGAGCTTCGCCCCATGGTTCAGCTCGATGGTGGCCGCTTTGCGACCTCTGACCTGAACGACCTCTACCGTCGCGTGATCAACCGCAACAACCGTCTTCGTCGCCTCCTTGACCTCGGTGCTCCCGAGATCATCGTGAACAACGAAAAGCGCATGCTGCAAGAGGCCGTCGACGCTCTCTTCGACAACGGTCGCCGTGGTCGCCCCGTAACCGGAACCGGTAACCGGGCGCTCAAGAGCCTCTCCGACATGCTCAAGGGTAAGCAGGGTCGTTTCCGCCAGAACCTTCTGGGTAAGCGCGTTGACTACTCCGGCCGTTCCGTGATCGTTGTGGGCCCGCAGCTCAAGCTTCACCAGTGTGGTCTGCCGAAAATCATGGCTCTCGAGCTCTTCAAGCCCTTCGTCATCAAGCGCCTGATGGACCTCGGTCACTCGAGCAACATCAAGAACGCCAAGCGCATGGTGGAGCGTTCCAGGCCAGAGGTGTGGGATGTTCTTGAAGAGATCATCCGCGAGCGTCCAGTTCTGCTGAACCGCGCACCAACCCTGCACCGTTTGGGTATCCAGGCATTCGAGCCTCAGCTCGTTGAAGGTAAGGCCATTCAGCTTCACCCGCTGGTCTGTGCTGCCTTCAACGCTGACTTCGATGGTGACCAGATGGCTGTCCACCTTCCGCTCTCGGTCGAGGCCCAGGCCGAAGCCCGCATTTTGATGCTGGCCTCGAACAACATCCTGAAGCCCTCCGATGGTCGCCCGGTGACCGTGCCCACGCAGGACATGATCATTGGTCTTCACCACCTGACCACCCTCAAGGAGGGTGCAACGGGCGAAGGCCGCGCGTTTAGCTCGATTGCTGAAGCCATCATGGCGATGGACCAGCACTCGCTCGGCTTGAACGCCACGATCAAGATCCGCATCGCGAGCCTTCACCTGAAGGACGCGCCTGCTGGATTCGTTCAGGGCAGTTCTGTCATCCACGACACGACCCTGGGCCGCGCCTTGTTCAACGAGTTGCTTCCTGCGGACTACCCGTGGGTTGAGGCTGTTGCGGACAAGCCGATGATTTCCTCGATCGTGAACGACCTCGCCGAGCGCTACCCGAAGGTTGCTGTTGCCGAGACCCTTGACCGGGTCAAGGACGCTGGCTTCTACTGGGCGACCCGCTCCGGTGTGACGGTGGCATTGAGCGATGTGCTCACGCCGAAGAACAAGAAGGACATCGTCGCCAAGTACGAGAAGTTGGCCGCGAAGATTCAGTCGCAGTATGACAAGGGTCTGATCTCAGATATCGAGCGTCGTCGCGAGCTGGTTGAGGTCTGGAGTACGTGTACCAAGGAAGTCAACGACGAAATGCGTGCGGGCTTCCCTGAGGACAACACCATCAACCGTATGGTCACCTCCGGTGCCCGTGGTAACTGGTTGCAGGTCGGAAACATCGCCGGTATGCGTGGTTTGGTCTCCAACCCACGTGGCGAAGTTATCGCCCGCCCGATCATCTCGAGCTACCGCGAAGGCCTCTCCGTGGCCGAGTACTTCATCGCCACCCACGGTGCCCGTAAGGGTCTGGCTGACACGGCTCTGCGTACCGCGGACTCTGGTTACCTCACCCGTCGTCTGGTCGACGTCGCGCAGGATGTCATCATCCGCGAGCCCGACTGTGGCACGGCGAAGGGAATCACCTTCACCATTGCGGTCAAGGACGCCGATGGCGCATGGGTTCGTGCCAACAACGCCGAGAACACGGTCTACGCCCGTAACCTCGCCGCTGACGCGACCACGGACAAGGGCAAGGTCATTGCTGTAGCCGGTTCTGACGTCGGAGATGTGGTCATCAACGAGCTCGTCGCTTCTGGAGTCCGCGAGATCACTGTCCGCTCTGTGCTCACCTGTGAGTCCGCAGTCGGTGTGTGTGCTGCCTGTTACGGTCGCTCGTTGGCCTCCGGTATCGCTGTTGACCTCGGTGAGGCTGTGGGTATCATTGCAGCCCAGTCGATTGGTGAACCCGGTACCCAGCTGACAATGCGTACCTTCCACACTGGTGGTTCTGCCTCGGCAGATGACATCACTCAGGGTCTGCCCCGCGTGACCGAGCTCTTCGAAGCCCGTACCCCGAAGGGTTCGAGCCCGATTTGCGAGGCAAACGGCCGCATCTCTGTGGAAGAAACCGACACCCAGTACAAGGTCACTTTGACCCCCGACAATGGTGACGAGCCTGTCCTGCACACGGTCTCCAAGAGAATGACTCTCCTGGTTACCGATGGTCAGAATGTTGAGCTTGGCCAGCAGATCCACGAGGGTCTCCTTGACCCCAAGGACGTGCTTCGCGTCAAGGGCGTGCGTGCTGTTCAGCAGCACCTCGTCGACGGTGTTCAGGGCGTCTATGGCTCACAGGGTGTGCCGATCCACGACAAGCACATCGAGGTCATCGTTCGCCAGATGCTGCGGAAGGTTACCGTGGTTGACCACGGTGAGACCAACCTGCTGCCTGGTGAGCTCGTTGACCGCGGTCGCTACAACACCCTCAACCGCGAGGCACTCGGCGAAGGCAAGAAGACTGCCTCCGCGCGTCAGGAAGTCATGGGAATCACCAAGGCATCCTTGGCCACCGAGTCGTGGTTGTCCGCAGCGTCCTTCCAGGAGACCACTCGTGTTCTCACCGAAGCCGCCATGCAGGGCAAGAGCGACCCACTGGTTGGCCTCAAGGAGAACGTCATCATCGGAAAGCTCATTCCTGCGGGAACGGGCTTGCACAACTATCGCAATGTCACGGTGGAGCCCACCGAGGAAGCTCGTGCCGAGCACTACCCGGCCAGGCTCTTCGCCGCTGACGAAGCGTTTGGCGCAACCGATGACCTCTCGTTTGTGGATTTTGAATCCTTTAGCTCCGAGGACTCCGGGTCCGAGGGCGGCTACAAGTAACCACAGCACGAACCACAAGAAGGGGCCAGGTAATCTGGCCCCTTCTTCGTGTCTGGGGATAACTTCTGGGGCGGGGACGCTCGGCCTTCTAGCCTCGGGGCATGCCGCTGAATGTTGTCATTGCCGTGATGCATGTCGGCGTGGGAGTGGCTGGGCTACTGCTCTCTCGAATAGATCTGCGTGAACACCGGCTTCCGAACCGCGGGACTGGTTCGTTGGCGGGGGGCCTCGGGATTTTGGCGTTAGTGGCCAACGATGCGGAGCGACTGCAGAGCGGGCTGATGACGGGGGCTCTCAGTGCCGCGGTTTTTGCTCTCGCTGCAGCCCTACCACCCCACGCGATGGGGTGGGGTGATGTGAAACTGCAGGGGGGACTCGGCTTTTACCTGGGTTTCCTCGATTCGCACCTTGTTGTGCTGCAGTGTGTGGTGGCCTTTCTCGTGGGAGGGCTGGTGGCGCTCGGTGGGATTCTTCGGAATCGCCACCTGGCGCGCGATCCCATTGCGTTTGGCCCCTCGCTGGTGGCCGGAGCTGCACTAGCCGTGATTGCCGGAAAATATGGGGAAATCATTTGACCCAGGGCTTTTTCGCCATTAGTCTTGGAATTTGTGTGTGTGATGGCACGCACGTCTGTGTTCCCCACTGTGGGAAGACATGACACGGGTCATCACTTCCACATTGGGTTGTGGGCGAAACCAGCGGAAACACTGGCAAGCCGGCCCCCACGGCATACCAAGCACAGGTGCGAAAGCACAGCTTGGTGCGATGTCGCTGGGTGGTGGAGAAGTAACCAACACCATCCAGTAACCACCATCAAATAGCTGTCACCGTGCAGCACAAATAAGGAGTGAACTGTGCCAACGATTCAACAGTTGGTCCGTAAGGGACGTAAGCCCAAGGTCCAGAAGACCAAGGCGCCTGCCCTGAAGGCCAACCCCCAACAGCGCGGCGTATGTACCCGCGTGTACACCACGACCCCCAAGAAGCCGAACTCGGCTTTGCGCAAGGTCGCCCGTGTGAAGCTTTCCAACGGTACTGAAGTGACCGCCTACATCCCCGGTGAGGGCCACAACCTTCAGGAGCACTCGATGGTGCTCGTGCGTGGTGGTCGTGTGAAGGACCTCCCCGGTGTTCGTTACAAGATTGTCCGCGGTGCTCTTGACACCCAGGCCGTGAAGAACCGCAAGCAGGCTCGTAGCCTCTACGGAGCGAAGAAGGAGAAGAAGTAATGCCTCGTAAAGGTCCCGCTCCTAAGCGTCCCGTTATTGCTGACCCCGTCTACGGGGCACCCATTGTTTCCCAGCTCGTGAACAAGATCCTTGTTCAGGGCAAGAAGGGTCTCGCCGAGCGCATCGTGTACGGTGCACTCGAAGGCGTTGCTTCGAAGAGCGGCCAGGAACCCGTCATCGTCTTGAAGAAGGCGCTCGACAACGTTCGTCCGACCCTCGAGGTTCGCTCGCGTCGCGTCGGTGGATCCACCTACCAGGTGCCCGTGGAGGTCAAGCCTCACCGTGCAAACACCCTGGCTCTTCGGTGGTTGACCAGCTACGCCAAGGCTCGTCGTGAAAAGACGATGACCGAGCGTCTCACCAACGAAATTCTTGACGCATCCAACGGCCTTGGTGCCGCTGTGAAGCGTCGCGAAGACACCCACAAGATGG